>JBPOHH010000675.1:0-2344 GCA_052035765.1 Bacteroidota bacterium | reverse complement strand
GGGGAGGGATGTACTTACCCTTTACGCTCTTTTGCGATATGCTTGCGAACATCATTGCTACTGTCAGAACGGATGGCTACTGCAGCAAGTGATTTGGACTTCAAGAAATCTGACTTACGGATGCGTTTTTTGAGTTCGAGGAGAAGGGGAGGTGTCACGCTGAGTTCATCCACGCCGAGGCCGATAAGGAGTTCGGTCGCTGCTGAGTGCCCTGCCATTTCACCACAAATCCCTACCGGAATATTGCGAGCTTTTGCCGCATCGATAGCAATCTTCATCAGGCGCAGTACAGCCGGATGAAACGGATCAAATATATGCGCTACGAATTCATTCGTACGGTCGGATGCGAGCGTATATTGGGTGAGGTCGTTGGTACCGATACTGAAAAAATCGGCAAGATTTGCAAAGTCAATTGCCATAATAGCTGCTGCGGGTGTTTCGATCATGATACCGACGGGCATTGTGTCGTCAAACGGAGTATTTGATTTACGCAATTGACGCTTGCATCTATTAATTAAATCAAGAGATTGCTGTAATTCCTCTGTAGTGGCGATCATAGGCAACATCAGTCGGATATTGCGATGTTGAGAAGCGCGCAATACTGCTTTAATCTGCGACTTAAAGATATCTTTCCGGTGTAATAAGAATCGAATACCCCGTACGCCGAGCGCTGGATTGTCTTCATGCGGGAGACCTTCTGCATATTTATCACTACCCACGTCGAATGCACGTATCGTCACCGGATGCGGGTACATTCTTTCGGCAAGCTGCCTGTACCATTCGAATTGTTCCTCTTCCGTCGGGAAATGCTGTCGCTGTATAATCAAATATTCCGAACGTACGAGTCCGATCCCGTCAGCACCATTTATTCGAGCTGCTTCAACATCTTCGAGCGAATCAATATTTGCGAGTAAATGAATTACGTGTCCATCATGCGTTTCTGCTTTTGCCGTTGCAAGCTTGCCAAGCTTACGGCGGTTTTCCTCTTCATCGAGTTTCCGCTTTTCGTACTTGGCAAGTGTCTCAGGCTTAGGATTACAGATTATAAGTCCTGCATTGCCATCAATAATTAACGTATCATCCGTATGGATGAATTGCGCTGCATCGCGCACACCGATAACGGCAGGAATAGATAACGATCGTGCGAGAATAGAGGCATGGGAGGCAATTCCACCGACTTCGGTAATAAAAGCAAGAGCGCCTGCTTTATTAAACATCATCAAGTCGGTCGGGGTAATCGAAGGAGAGACGACGATACTTTTGGCTGCAACAGAATGAGTAATCGATCTATTCCGCAGACCATCGAGAAGACGGTCTTTCACATGGTCAAGCTCTACAGCACGTTCACGGAGAATTGGGTCTTTTGCGAGCTTGAAGAACTGTTTCTGAGCGTCGAATTCCTGCACAACGGCGATTTCTGCCGAGTAATATCCTTGTTGAATTCTCCGTTTTATCGAGTCGGCAGCTGTCTGGTCGGTGAGAATCAACAGATACGTTTCGAGAATAGGAGCTACATTAATTGCTTCTTTTTCAGCTATTTCGATAATGTGCTTGAGTTCGGTTGCACTGCTTTCAAGCGCTGCGTAAAACCTCGCAATTTCATTCGGAATCTCCTCGGGCTCGATATGCTCGACGGAAGATACGAATGCCTCTGCACGCAGAACGACGGCTTTTCCGATGGATATACCCTGAGAAGCCGGAATTCCTTTGATTTTAAGTTCGATATGCTTGTTTGCTGCCATCTACAATTGAGTATTAGTTTGAAAGAGTATAAGCAGTTAATTATTGAACCACGACAAACGGATAGTCTTTACTTCCAGAAAGAGTAGTCACCCGCACAGAATACATCGTTGAAGCAAGTCCTGTAGTAGGGACATGTACAGCATAATTTCCGGCCGGAAGTAATCCCTGCTGCAATGTACTGATGTGTCTGCCGAGCAAATCAATAACCTCGATGGTATAGTCTTGTAATTTATCGGCGTGGAGCTCAAAAGTACAAGCAGCACCGGCGCTTACGGGATTTGGCGAAATCGACGATTCTTTACCGGTGAATTCCGACTCTTCGACAGCGAGTACATTGTTGAGTTTTTCGCAGAGAATCTCATCATTTGAATCCAACACCACTCGTGCTACGACAAATGGTACATAGAATGTCTCCGATTGTTGATTTCGTTGATTATTGATAAACCGTACCACTTTCTGTTCGTTATTTTTACCTATGAACGTAATACTTACTGGCATTTCGAACACATCAGGTACATCTTCGCCCATTTGGGTCTGAAGGAGATTTACCACAACCCGTTGATCAGTTGGACTGTTATAGTATTGTGAGGTAGATATTTCA
>JBPOHH010000498.1:0-2859 GCA_052035765.1 Bacteroidota bacterium | reverse complement strand
TTCAATCAAATCGCAGCCGATGTCCTCTATCGCTTCGGTGCTAAAGAAAATGTTTATCTCGGCGCACGCTACAATATGGTCAAAGGTAATATGATCACCAGCAGCACGACCGAACAAAGCATAAGCCGTATAGCAGTAGCCGGTGGATGGTTCGTAACCGACAATGTGATGATCAAAGCTGAATATGTCACACAATCTTACAAAGATTATCCAAAGAAAAACATCTTCTCAGAAGGTAAGTTCGATGGCGTAGTATTCGAAGCCGCAGTAGGTTTCTAATCTAACATAGTTCTTGGGTTATCAAGAAATAATGCCGGCACGCGAACATGACGCTTACGAAAGCTCTCCTACTTGAGGATGAGAAGCAGATTGATTGGGTCCGGCATTATTTTTTTGGGTGTATGGTTGAATTGCGGCAGAGTACAGAAGTACGGTAATTCTATTGATTAATAATAATTTAAACCAAAAACACTTTCGAAACGTGACCGTAGGGCACACTGTATAATTCGGAGATGATTCTATGAAAAAGATTCTTGTATTTTGCACACTCTCGCTGCTCATTTTTGGATTCGCAGCCGATACTGCTCCACGGCGCTTGACCTATACCGCTTACATAGAGGACAACAGTCGGCTCTTTATCGAAGGCAGCAGTAATATCAATACGTTCGAGTGTAACAGCCGCGACAAAACAGCTCCTATCTCCTTCGGCTTCATGCTCAATGACAAGGGCGATACCATTCGACTCACGAATGCCATGCTGCAGCTTCGTACCAAGAATCTTGACTGTGATAACTCGAAAATGAATGCCGATCTCTGCGACGCGATGAAAGCTGATCAATACCCGACGATCATGATCGATCTCCTCGGCGCAATGACTGTCGGCGGTGCAAATTTCGAAGATGTAGAACGTGACTGGAAGCCACTCAAAGTTCTGGCGAATCTTACCATCACGAACGTTACCAAGCGCGTCGTCCTCGACGTAAAAGCTCGTAAAATCGACGGCAGTAAATATCGTTTTGTCTCCGTAAAAGATGTCCGCATGACCGATTACAATGTTCAGCCGCCCGAAGTGATGCTCGGCATGATCAAAGTCAATAATCTCATCAAGTTAAATATCGATATTACCGCCCGACTCACGAAAGAATAGAACGAATGTTTGCATAAAAAAGCCATCATGATTCATATCACGATGGCTTTTTTTATGCAAGGTATGACTACTTTCTCCAATACTTTTTCCCATCACCTCACGATTATTTCCCGTACGAGCTCTATCCCACACCGCTCGTTGATCTTCCTGCGGATATCTTCACGTCTGAGAAGTAGCTCAGTGCGCCAAACAGACGCACGCACTTCTACAAAAAGCTGTCCATCATTGAAATATTTAACCGTGGAAACCTTATCAATCTGCTCGCCCACGGCTTCTCTCCAGTAAGTAGGTACTGATAATTCTTTGATCTTGTGCTCAAGTCCTCTCTCTCGGAGGAATTGATTGAGTAGAATTTTCAAAGATGAAAAGCTATCGTTATTCATAATCAATTGTAAACTAAATATTGTAAAAGGTATGTCAATCTGAGGATGTCTTCCAATGTCTTTCACTCTGCGCTTGGCTCGCAGTCGCTAAGACTGAATGGTCGTGCAAGTGCTTCGTAATTCGCAGATGCTGAAACTTGTTCAGTATAGCATCGACTAGGGCCGATTTAGTATGTCAGCGTTATCTTAATTTGGTATAATATCATACAATTTAATAGTATCCATCGTAGATTTATATTCGCTCTACAAGTCCGGATGCAACTCTAAAAAATGCAGACTGCACACCCTCAGGAATTGCCTTGCGCAAGGAATCCGACTCGGTGGTCGTGATAAATGTCTGCGCTTTCGAACTGATTATATTCTGAAATACACGTCCCGTCCGCGCCGCGTCGAGTTCGCTGAAGATATCATCAAACAGCATAATCGGCATCTCATCTTTTGCTGCGCGTAAATACTCAAACTCTCCCGTTTTTAGCGCAATCAGGAGCGACTTATGCTGACCTTGGGAGGCGAATTCTCGTGCATTTCCGCCATTAATTCCAATATATAAATCATCCTTTTGCGCGCCAAAGACGGTAACACCTCGCCTCATCTCTTCGATTTTTCTCCGTTTAGCTACTGAAGCATATTCGGCTTCTATGCTTGCAAGAGTCGGCGATTGCTCAGCAATTCCGGGTGGCAATGCATCGGGTTCGTAGCGAAGCTCAATAGGCTCACTCACTCCAGCCACTGCTTGATACGCCTCCATAAAATACGGCGAAAATTCCCGGATAAAATTCATGCGTCGAAGTGCTATCTCGGCACTAGTCTCGATGAACGATGCAGTCCATACGTCGAGAATGTCTTCGTTAATGCTTCCTTGTTGCTTGCCTTGCGAGAGTAAATTATTGCGTTGCTTCAAGATACGCTTGAGATTCAGTGACTCCTCAGCATAGCGCTTGCTTGCCTGAGAGAGCATCATATCAATAAAGCGGCGGCGATTGTCGGGCGAACCGAAGGTGATTTCTTTAAAATCAGGTGAAAGCACCACAAGTGGCATTTCGCCGATGATGTCTTTGGGTGAGAGGTTTTCGCCAATTGACGAACCGATAAGTTTGCGGCTGCCGGCTGCATACTGCACGGCGATTTTATAGGTCACTCCAAGCGAACTTTCCGCCGAAGCCGATGCGCGGTAAAAATCTGCTCCCTGACGTATCATCAGCGTTTCGGTCGTGGGTAAGAAGCTTTTGGAGAGTCCGCAGATCGAAATTGCTTCGAGAATAGTCGTTTTTCCTGCACCATTCTCCCCTTCGATGATATTGAGTTCAGGTGAAAACTCCACGTCGGTTT
>JBPOHH010000311.1:0-1887 GCA_052035765.1 Bacteroidota bacterium | reverse complement strand
GATATTACCGGTATTCAGGCATTTAAATAAACACGAACCATCCCGGGGAAACTGCACAGCGCGGTTTCCCCGTTTTTTTTGAAGTAATCATCATTAGCATAGTACAATCTCATGGCAAAAACAATCGGCAAGCCAATTTCAAGCGATCTTAATAGCGATAAAAACCGTGATGTGAACACCGAAGCGCTGCGTGTCATCACCGCCAAAGGTGAGAAAATCAAGCTCGGCGGCGGGAAATCATCCATCGAAAAGCACAAGGCGAAGGGCAAACTCACAGCGCGAGAACGTATTGCGCTCCTGACTGACGAAGGTGCTGATTTCTTAGAAATCGGACTCTTTACGGCGTATGATATGTACAAAGAGCAGGGTGGCGCGCCGAGCGCGGGTGTCGTCTGCGGGATTGGAATCATCCACGGCCGTGAATGCGTGATAGTCGCCAATGATGCTACAGTAAAGGCCGGCGCGTGGTTCCCAATGACCGCCAAGAAAAACATGCGGGCGCAGGAAATAGCGATCGAAAATAGACTTCCGGTGATTTACCTCGTGGATTCAGCAGGCGTTTTCCTGCCGATGCAGGATGAGATTTTCCCGGATAAAGAACATTTCGGGCGTCAATTCCGCAATAATGCTGTGCTGTCGGCGATGGGCGTGCCGCAGATTGCGGCGATTATGGGACCCTGCGTAGCAGGCGGCGCGTATTTGCCGATTATGAGCGACGAGGCGATTATTGTTGAGGGAACGGGGAGTGTTTTTCTTGCGGGTCCGGCATTGGTCGAGGCGGCGATTGGTGAAAAAACGGGGATTGAGCCGCTCGGAGGCGCCGACATGCACGCGTCGATTTCCGGGGTAATTGATTATAAAGTAAAGGATGATGACGAAGCGCTTGCGATGATACGTTCACTGGTTGAGAAATTCTCACCGACCAAGGGTCAGAAGAATATTTTTGATAGAATTGAATCAAAAGCTCCTCAATTCCCTATGGACGATATCTTCTCCATTCTACCGGCAGACCGCGCAAAGCCCTATAATGTCTATGAATTACTCGCGCGCATTCTCGACAATTCCGAACTCGACGAATACAAAGCCGACTATGGCAAGACGATTATCTGCGGCACCGCGAGAATTGACGGCTGGGCGGTGGGAATTGTCGCCAATAACCGTGAAATCGTGCGTTCGGGCAAGGGCGAGATGCAAATCGGCGGCGTGATTTACTCCGAAAGCGCTGACAAAGCTGCACGGTTTATTATGAATTGCAATCAACGCGGGATTCCGCTGGTGTTTTTTCAGGATGTGACCGGCTTCATGGTAGGCACCCGCGCCGAACAAGGCGGTATCATCAAAGACGGCGCCAAAATGGTGAATGCTGTTGCGAATTCGGTGGTTCCTAAATTTACATTCATCGTTGGAAATAGTTATGGAGCAGGGAATTACGCCATGTGCGGTAAAGCGTATGACCCGCGTCTGATTTTCGCGTATCCATCGGCGCAGATTGCGGTGATGAGTGGCGGGTCGGCATCGAAAACCTTGCTGACCATCAAGCTGGCGTCGCTCGAAAAGGAGGGCAAGAAGCTTGGCGCTGAGGAACAGCAAGAGCTCTTGAAGGAGATTCAGGACAGGTATAATGATCAGACGTCTCCGCTGTATGCGGCGTCGCGTTTGTGGGTGGATGGTATTGTTTCCCCGCTCGAGACGCGGAAGATTATTTCCCGTGGTATTGCGATGGCTGCACATAATGACCAAACGCCGGAATGGAAATCTGGTGTTTTGCAGGTATAAAACCCTGCTTAAGAAAATTTCTTTTGCTGATAGATTATCTTTGTAGTAAATTCACGTTCAAATTAATTGTTTCAATCACAATTCTTGGAGATATTCCATGAAACTAAAGGT
>JBPOHH010000750.1:0-1926 GCA_052035765.1 Bacteroidota bacterium | reverse complement strand
AAACCTTTTGATAAAAGGTACTCTTATCGTAGTTTTGCCGTCCGTTTAATTATAGTGTTTAATTTTTACCAAATCTTTTGGAGTATTACAATGAAAAAATTTACAATTCTACTTGTTCTTCTTTGTGCATCGCTGTCCGTTGGCTCGGCGCAGGTGCAGAAGAGAATATCAATTTCCTCCAACCCACATGACAAAATTAATCAGCAGCATACGGGCGAGATAAGTTCATTCACATCACAGATTCTTTCCAACTACATTCCTGTGGTCAATTCTCAAAACATTCATAATGAACAAAAATCATTAGTTCTGCCAAGCTATCTTTCTGTAGCCGCTGGAGAAAGATACTATGATTTTAGCAAACAAGATACAAGTGATACTGCTTTTGTTTTAACGAGTATTCTGAATCCAGAACGAAGAACACTAACAGGTACTTATGACCTGCCTGCTCGTACAATCGACCTAGGAGCACCAAACATTTTGGAGATATCTGGTTTCGCACAGTTTTTCAAGCCGTTTGCTACATCCGGTGGGCCTCTTAAAATAGACACTGTAGCGTTTGACTTATTTACATTTCTTAAACGTGCAGACGGCACAGATTTTCCTCGGGTAAAGTCATCTGTGTTGCTTTTTTGCTTTAAGACTACTAAAAATTTGACATCAACTGCTGGCGGACAATTACCAATCTCCCAAGGTAATATAGAGCAAGTTGGTATAGAAGTAGAGATTACTCCTGATATGATTAACTCACGGTTTGAAGATGTAAACCAACCAATAAAAAAGTTGGTTGTAACTGTTGATAATCCATGGGTTATCAATTCAAATGAAATGTATGGATTTGGAATTTATCCTACAAGCAAGAATGATACAATGCGTCTCCTTGGTACTCATGATTGGCAAGAAACTGATGCAAAAAATAGTTTAGGATATTTTATCTATAATTTACAAGGTAAGTCCGATGAGGGTATTTACAAGCAATCGAATCTTCAATATCCTAAGAGCCTTAATCCTACAATAGCCGCTGAATATCCTTCACTTATGGATGTTCCTATCCGAGTTAATTTTAATTTTGCATTGACCGGCATTCTTGAAACCTCCTCCGTCGAAACCCTTTCCGACGATGCACGCGCATTCGGATTAGAGCCGGTTACTCCGAATCCTGTTGTGGGCGCTACCAAGATTCAATTCTCCTTGCAACAGCCGTCACAAGTCTCCCTCCGCGTGACCAACTCGCTCGGTCAAGTCGTGAAAGAGCTTGCAAGCGGCGCGATGAACACCGGAACCTATTCGGCTGATTTTGATGCTCAAGACCTTCCAACAGGAATGTATTACTACACACTCGTTGCCGGTACACAATCTCTTACACGTTCGATGGTCGTCGTAAAGTAAGAATTCCCTGCAATTTGTTCTCTTTTTGGGGCGTTCCCGCTTGACTGCACGAACGCCCTTTTTTTGTACCTGTTTATTATTCAAAGGATTACTATGCGTATAGTTACGATTTGTGCCGTTCTTTTTTTTGTTGGAATTGCCTCTACCTCAGCGCAGTCCTGGCGGCGTTTGATAGATGCCCCGACCTATGGGTTCGCCGCTAATCCTCAGAATCCAAACACGATCATCGTCGGTGGGCTCGGTCGCACGCTCTATCGTACCGAAGATGCCGGCAAAACATGGCGTTCGCTCTTTATTGAATTCCCGGGAGGTCAATCAAAATACACGAACATCTATATTCATGCCTTGGATACTAATATCGTCCTAGCCGGTGGAGCGACACTTACTATTGATAAAAGCACCGACGGCGGTGTGAATTGGGTGTCGTCGTTCGGAGAAAATAATAAACCAAACTTCGCCACGCCGGGCGAGACTATCATCGCCGATCCGCATAATCCTGATATTATTTATACCGGTGATAATCATTCCAATCGAGTATTT
>JBPOHH010000069.1:0-3072 GCA_052035765.1 Bacteroidota bacterium | reverse complement strand
TCTTGAACTTTTCAGGGAATTATGCATAGAGAATGACTGTTTCGGCAAAAAGCGTGAATTCCCTTCTAAGTATAGTCGTTATTTATATTTAAATAAATCTGATGTGTCACCTGATTATCTACCGTTTGAGGAAGGAACGTTTGATGTGTATATGATCGCAGGATTACCGGGCACCGGAAAAGACACCTATATTCACAACAATTTACCGTTACCTGTTTTATCGCTTGATGATATTCGCAGAGAACATAAAATTTCACCAACCGATAAAAAAGGCAATGGACAGGTTATTCAACTTGGTAAAGAGAAAGCCAAAGAATTTATGCGCGTGAAAAAATCATTTGTCTTCAATGGTACAAATATTACGAGCGATATGCGAGGCAAATGGATTGCTTTATTTACTGACTATGGCGCACGGGTGCGGATTGTTTATTTGGAAGTACCCTATACAACCATGTTATCTCAGAACGCTCAAAGAGAGCATAAAGTCCCGGAACTTGTCATCGAGCGCCTCATAGATAAACTGGAAATCCCCTCTTACAAGGAAGCGCATGACATAGAGTATGTTATTAGTAGTGAATAATTTAGGCCAGCACAATGAGTGGTAACGCCTAACATATCAATATCCATTATCCCCAAAAAAAACCATCCATGCGCATAGCAGCCGCCCAAACAAAACCCATCGCTCAGAACACCGATGCCAATATACTGCGCCACGTGCAATACATCGACCTTGCCGCTCAGCATGGCGTACAGCTTATCGCCTTTCCTGAAATGTCGCTGACCGGATATGAACTTGAGCGAGCTGCCGAACTCTCCTTCACCATCGATGACCCTCGGATTGAAGTGCTGAGCGAGCGTGCCGCGCAGCATGATATGATTATCATTGCCGGAGCACCTGTTCGACTGGAATCCGGGATCCACATTAGTTCGTTTATCTTTTTACCGAATAAGCAGATAGCGCTCTACACCAAACAATTCCTCCATTCCGGTGAGGAAGTATTTTTCTCGCCGAATCATCACCATAATCCGCACATTACTCTCGAAATCGAACGCATTGCATGCGCAATTTGCGCCGATATTACCAATCCTCTTCATCCGGCGAATGCTTGTTCTTCCGGCGCTACACTGTATGTCCCAAGCATATTTTACACTCCCGGCGGAATTGCCGAAGCTTTTCAGCAGCTTGGAGAATATTCGAAACGCCACGCAATGCATATTCTCATGGCAAATTTTACGGGTGAACCGTACCGATATCCCGCAGCAGGACAAAGCGCATTCTGGGATGCAAGCGGACGCCTCGTCGGACAGCTTGACGAGAATACGGAAGGACTTCTTCTTGCCGAAAAGGCGGGTGGCGAGTGGCGGGCGTCGGTGATCGATGTGGTGTAATTGCTTGTTTTCTAAATTAATTATTCCATCGCCGTAAATCCCCTTCGTTCGCTTCGCGAACATTTTCCCCTTTATCAAGGGGACTTTTTTCTCTTTTGCAAGGGGACTTTTTCTCTTTGGCCCCTTGATAAAGGAGTCGCCTTCTTAGGCGAGGGGTTTCTTTTGCGTAACTGCCTGTCATTGAAAATTGTTACGGGTGTTCACATGGACTTTGTGATCTCAATCCGACAATCAACATAACCGTCTCCTTGAGTCAATTACTCACCTCTTTCCCCATTCTTTGACCACATTGTCCCTTCTCTATTCCCCATATCCCATTCGTAATTTTTCCATTTGCCGAGATTTTAGTAAGTTGCCGGAAGGTTTTAAGTAATTCAATATTTGGCGGTTTCATTCTTATAGAGAGGTTCCTATGAAAATTCTTTCCAATCTATTCCTGCGTAATGCGCTTCCACTTCTATTTCTTCTGATGATACCGTCCTCGGTCTTTGCGCAGAGCGAAGGCGGACGCGTCGGTTTTGGGTTCAGCGGAGGCGGCGTGAAGTATTGGGGCACCTTTACCGACAACCAATTATGGTTCGGCGGTGACCTCTTCGTCCGCTGGAATATTATCAACCAAATCTCCTTCCAAGCCGGCGCGGGCTGGGCGCAACTCCGCTATAAAAACTCCGCCGAACAAGTCGCTAAATACCCGGAATTTTATAATCGATTCGGCATCGGCGACTTTGCAAAACAGTCCGAAAAAAGCTTTTCACGCATTAGCACCTACGAGGCATTTTTATCATGGAATATTCTGCCGAAGGAAAAATTTGTTCCGTATGTCTTTGGCGGTGTTGGCATTACCGACTGGAACCCAACGTATGACAATGGCAAAGCGCTCCCGCTCAACGATGGCACAACGTATGAAAAACGAAAAATGATGTTCCCGGTGGGCGTGGGCTTTGAACTCTACCTCACCGATGATTTGGTCTTTAACGGACGCGGCACGGTACGCATTACCGGCACGCCGTGGCTCGACGGTTATGACCCGACGAAGGACAATAAACCGGCCGACGGCGATGATATTTTCATGACTTTTGGCGCAGGATTTACGTACTATGTCTTTGGGAATGCTGACTATGACAATGATGGTGTGACCAATTCCCGTGAACGTGAGATTGGTACGGATATTAATAATCCCGACACTGACGGTGATGGTCTCAAGGACGGCGAGGAGGTCTTTACCTACTATACTGACCCGCTCAAGGCCGATACCGATGGCGATAATTTGACGGATTATGATGAAATTTTCAAGCATAAAACGCAGCCCACACGCGCAGATACCGACTCCGACGGACTCAATGACGGCGAAGAACTTATCCGTAAAACGAGTCCGATTAATCCCGACAGCGATGGCGACGGACTGCTTGATGGCGAGGAAATTGCCAAGTACAAAACCGACCCTGCCAAAGCCGATACAGACGGTGACGGACTCAAAGACGGCGAGGAAGCCAAGCGATATAATACTAATCCAATTCTCCTGGACTCGGATAATGATGGAATTAATGACGGTGATGAGGTCAATACGACCAAAACAAATCCCGCGCTCGCCGACAGTGACAATGACGGACTCCGCGACGGGGACGAGCTGAAGCAATACAAAACCGATCCGATGAAAGCAGATACCGACGGCGATGGCTTGAA
>JBPOHH010000198.1:0-3038 GCA_052035765.1 Bacteroidota bacterium | reverse complement strand
GGGAATCACAGAATCTGCATTTTCCACATCCGAGAGCACGCCATTTTTCTCAAAACAATACACAAGGTGCGTTTGGTAATACTTCGATAAACTCACAGCAATAGTCGAGGCAATTGTATCTGCATTTGTATTAAGAAGTTGCGCGCCTCCAGCGGTGATGGGGGCGACGACCGGAGTATAACCGCCATCAAGTAGTAATTGAAAAAAGGGGATATTGAGCGTGCCGGACTGCAGGTCACCAACAAAACCATAATCAATTGTTTTTACAGGACGCTTCACCGCCGGAATACACATCGCATCAGCCCCGCAAAGTCCGACAGCCGATGTGCCGATTGCGTTGAGGGAAGCGGTAATTGAGGTATTAATCCAGCCCGCATAGACCATCGTCACGACTTTTAATGTTTCAGCGTCGGTAATACGCCTGCCATCCACCATTTGCGTGGGAATGCCGAGTGTTTTGCTCATCGACGTTGCGAGCTTACCGCCGCCGTGTATGAGAATTTTCGCGCCGTCAATTTTATTGAAATTTGAGAGAAATTGCGAGAGCTGTGATTCATCATCGATGATGTTCCCGCCGATTTTTATGATAGTTAATTGCTGCATTATTTGATAATGAGAAAGAGTATTAGTTGGAAGTAAATGATGAATCGAGTGGCGAAGAGTTGGCATCTAACGCGCGATTATTCCGATTGATACAATAGATAGCCACGAACATTACCAACGAAAAATGCGTGCAATTAAACAGGAAATCGAGCATTCTATAGCTACAGAACATATAGCCAACCAGTTGTAATACATAAGAACTATAGAAAATAATAAATGCATTAGTGTAGATTTTCTTTTTGGGAATCCGACGAAGGATGTTGAAATTCCCATCAAATTCCCAGTGCGTCAACGATACTATAAAGTAGAGCATCAGCGAGAGATGCGCTATACTCGTTTCAAAACCTAAGTACTTCATGAACGGGTAGTTCGTAACATCAGTAACGGTCACAATCGGTAAAGCAAGGAGGAGCACTGCAATCTGTGTTGAAATGAAATACACGAAGGACTCCTTGACGGAATCTTGAAGGTGAATCAATCGCACGACTTTGGGTTGAACGAGAGGAAGTACTTTCTCCATAACCCAAAGCACTAGAAGCAATTGCAAACTTAGCTGCACAATGTCGATACTGAGAATCAACATCAGCACACCCGCTCCGAATTTCACTCCATCCATGGTATTATCCTTTCATTTCCAGCAATTCCTTCAGCACCGCCTGCGCTGCATAGATTCTATTCTCCGCCTGCTGCATAATCAGCGAATTCGGCGAGTCGAGGACTTCATCCGAGAGCTCGACATTCCGGCGAACGGGGAGGCAGTGCATGATTTTGGCATTGGCGGTATTCTTGAGTTTGTCATTGGTCAGCAGCCACGAATGGTCCTGCGTGAGGATTTTCCCGTAGTCTTTATAGGACGACCAGTTTTTTACATACACGAAGTCCGCTCCCTCGAGCGCGCGCGCTTGATTGTGGTCAATTGTCGCGCCGTGCGTGAATTCTTCGCTCAGTTCATACCCCTCAGGATGCGTAATTACCACATCATACTTACTCGCAAGTGCCCATTCTGCAAAGGAATTCGATACTGCCTGCGGAAGGGCTTTCACATGCGGCGCCCAGGTGAGCACGACACGCGGTGTGGTGTGGAGTTTGTGTTCTTCGATGGTAATCATATCAGCAAAACTCTGCAGCGGGTGGCGCGTGGCCGACTCCAAGCTCATCACCGGAACAGGACAATACTTGATAAACTGCGAGAGAACATGTTCGTGGTAATCATCCTCGCGGCTTATGAGCCCGGGAAAACATCGAATCCCAATCACATCGCAATACAACCCCATCGCGCCGGCCGCATCTTTGATATGTTCGACCGTGGTGCCATTCATCACGGCGCCGTCACGGAGTTCGAGCGCCCAGCCCTCTTTATCGATAGTCATCACCATGGCATTCATACCAAGATTCATCGCCGCTTTTTGGCTGCTCAGCCGCGTGCGAAGACTCGGATTCATAAAAATCAATCCAACAGTTTTATTGGCGCCGAGCGCAGTATGCGCGTGTGGATTGGCTTTTATTTCTAATGCCTTGCGTACCATTGCAGGCACGGAGGATATGTCGGATACTTGTGTGAATTTTTTCATGAATTATAAAAATGAGATGTCAATGTGATAGAGTAAATAGGGAATTGTTCAACGATATTTCATTGAATCTAGTTGAGTAATTGCCGACGAACCGAAGAGTGCCCGTTTGAATTTTTCATATTCGGGTATAGTAATTTCTACATTATCAATCTTCATGCTGCTTGAATGGAAATCAATGTTATACGAATCTTCAGATGTCGAGCCGATAGTGGACGGTTTATATGTTCTGATTGCTTGTTCAAATTTCCCGTACCTAACAGCTGCGCTATCGGATACTTTCGAAGAAATAGCCCCCTTTTTCTTACTAAACGAATAAACCGCTAATTCAGCAACTATCGAATTATCTTGATGATACATACGAATTGAATCTATCGTATAATGTTCGCAACCATGAGATTCATTTGTAATATAGAGAGTATCTGCATTCGACAAACTATCTAAAAAACTATGATAGGAAGCGTGAAGTATTTGAAGATTCGTGCTACTTTCTTTTAACTCGCTTTGACAGCTACTACAAGAAATAAAACCGATTGTAGAAATGACCGTAATAAATTTATTTATCATAGAGATAAGAATATTTAGGTTTATGCACTATTTCATATTCTCGCTAGGTTTTCGAATCAAAATTGAAGCTCTTACTCAACAGCTCCGATAGGAGCGAAATCGTAATAGCACACGATAGCTCAAGGATAAAAGCTCAGGCGGAGCGACATAAAAGTCTCTACGGCCAACAAATATATCGCTCCTATGGAGCTTGTTTGGTTTTTGGGGACGCATCTTCTATTACTATTTCGCCCTTCCAGGGCTTTCTGCAACGTGCATGTTTTTATGAAAGGTTAACCTTATATCCTCTCCAACGTTTCC
>JBPOHH010000372.1:0-2361 GCA_052035765.1 Bacteroidota bacterium | reverse complement strand
GGAAACAAACCAACCGACAGTCGGGCATTGAGCCGACCGCAATTGGTGATTTTTGGTTATCCGGCAATTTTTGTGATGGAATTGCTCAAGACTCATCATCCTCAATCGCGTTAGCGATGACATATCGGTAGAAAATGTGGGCAAATGCACGAGTAAGTCCCGTAGGGACGGAACCTTATAGAATAGATATGTCGTCCCTACGGGACTTTGGGGCATATCAAAATCTCGTTTTCTACCAATATATCATCCCTAACGGGACTTTGGCAACGTGCGATTTTGGGCATTCAGTTTCTACCAATATATCGTCCCTTCGGGACTTTGGGAGCATACGATTTTGGGCATTCATTTTCTACCACAAAAATTATCAAATAACCTGATTTTTTAACGCAAAGGCGCAGAGGTGCAGAGATTTCCTTGCGTTCACGTACATGGAATTACACCACGCGCCGTAATTTCGCCCGTGAAGACAACTCACTGTCATACAACCGCTTAACGCCGTCGCCTATAGCTTTTTCAACGTCTCTGATATTCGATACCAGGCGCATGAGCCCTCCAATTTCCACTGATGCTGCTTGGTCGGTGCCCCACATTGCACGGTCGAGCGTGATATGGCGTTCGACAAAGGTCGCACCGAGGGCGACCGCTGCCCAGGTGGTGGCGAGTCCGGTTTCATGACCCGAGTAACCGATAGGAGTGTCGTATATCTGTCCGAGAGTATGAATCATTTTGAGGTTAAGTTCTTCTACCTTACACGGATACGCGCTTGTTGAATGTGCGATAAGTAGATTCTCAGTTCCTATTTCCTCAACGGCGGCATCGATTTCATCCATCGTGGACATTCCGGTCGAGATGATAAGCGGCTTGCCGGTGGAAATCATCGCATTGAGGAGTTTATGATCGGTGAGCGAGGCAGAGGCAGCTTTGTAGCATGGCGTATCGAATTGTTCGATAAACTCGACGGCCTGTTCATCCCAACATGAAGCAAACCATTGAATTCCCTTTTGCTTACAGTAGCGGTCGATTTCATCATATTCGCTGTAATCGAATTCTACTTTATACCGGTAATCGATATAGGTCATGCGTCCCCACGGCGTATCACGTTCGATATGCCATTGGTCTTTCGGCACGCAGAGTTCAGGCGTGCGCTTCTGGAATTTCACGGCATGGCAGCCGGCGATATAGGCGCCGTCAATCATTTTTTTAGCAACTTCGACCGAACCGTTGTGGTTGATGCCAATCTCGGCGATCACATAAATCGGTTGATTATTACCGACCGAGATATTGCCTATCTGTACTGTTTTTGACATGTGTTTATCCTTTGTTTGTAAAGAAGTTGCGATGTTTGTAATGTAGATAATTGATCTGCTTTCACTTACCTTACCTGTCATTCTGAGGGAGTCTTCGACCGAAGAATCGACGCGTGCAGTATATTCATTGTCAGCATACCTATAGCCACGTCAATTACTATTTCTAAAAAATAGGCAAGTAATTGAACACTTCGACGGGGCTCAGTGTGACGAGACAATTGAGCGTGACAAGACATTATTCAACCACGAACCAGATTCTCACCATGCCGTCCACCCTCCATCGACGACGAGATTTGCGCCGGTCATATACTGCGATGCGTCACTCGCCAGAAAGACAAGGGCTCCTTGATAATCGGAGGAACCTGCCATTCTGCCGAGTGGTGTTTTGCGGGCGTAATTATCTTTAAAATAATCAGGTTGACCATTCTCCACTCCGCCCGGCGATAATGCATTTACCCGTACTGCCGACTTCCCCCAGTACGTGGCAAGAAAACGGGTAAATGACAGAACCGCACCTTTGGATGTCGGATAAACCGCTGATTTATAAAATGCTTGCGTGCCATCCGGTAATTGATAAATGGATTGGTCCGGCGCGACGATGCCATAGGTCGATGCGATATTGATAATACTTCCCGAACCTTGGCGCGCCATTTCAGCGCCGAGAATCTGCGAACAGAGGAACATTCCCGTGACATTCACATCCATCACCCTGCGCCATAATTCGAGTGGATAGTCTTCGAATTTCGAACTTTCTGCGCCGCCAAGCGGATTCTCCACCATATCATTCATCGCAGCATTATTGACGAGAATATCGATTCGGTGAAATTTATCTACTATTTTGTCTCGTAAAGTAGTTACTGATTCTTTTGACGTTGCATCTACGCCTGCGCCGAGTGTATTAGCGCCTAACGAAGCGGCGAATTCACGGCAGCGTTCCTCGTTCAAATCAGCCACCACGACCTGCGCTCCGGCGCTGTGGAGCGCTTTGCAATGTTCAATGCCGATTAGTCCCAATGCGCCGGTGACGATTGCTGTTTTGCCGGAGAGATTGAAG
>JBPOHH010000073.1:0-1756 GCA_052035765.1 Bacteroidota bacterium | reverse complement strand
ATTACTTATACACCCTCTAAAACGCCAACGCCTACTCGTACCTTTACAGCGACGAGAACACCAACTCGCACGAAAACACCCACTCGTACCAAAACGCCCACACGAACCCCGACGGCTTCTAAAACATCTACGCCTTCTAAAACACCTACGCTTACTTTTACTCCAAGTAATACGCCGACGGTGACACAAACGGTAACACCAACTATCACACCAACAACTCAAGTACGTTGGTACACAGGAAATAGCCAAACCTCGTCTTATGCGATAAAAGCGAATATTTCTGCTCCTGCTCAGCCTCCTGCTTTAGTGGAAAGCGGTGAAAGTAGTTGGGTATCATTGCCTGCTCTTCAATGCGCAGAGCCTGATGGATGTTGGGTTCAAACTGGCTGGCGCTATTATATTGGATATATCTGGCCGATTAGCTATGTAGAAATCGCTGCACCTGCTGGATATATTCCCCCCTATCATTACGGATACCAGGCTTGGGGTGTTAGTACAGAATATGAAGTGTATTGGTCATCTGGAACTATTTGGTGCGCCAAAATAAATGGTGACACGAAAAACTGCCACGACATCGGCTGGGGTGCGCCGCGCCAACTATTTGCTTGGTCGGAAGTTCATGTGAACTCACAAAACGAATTGGATACCTATTTTTCGAACGTTAGCTATATGGACGCTAGCAGTCAATGGCATTTATTCAACCAGTCTAATTGGCGAGAGGATTCACCTTACATTGTAGATAAGACTCAGCCCTACGAGTAACATAATTATTTACCATAACAGGATCTAAAGACATGAAAACGAAAATTAAATATTTTGCTCTGTTAATAGTTATTTTATTCGGCTTAGTTTATTGGAGCAACGCTCCAGTAAGTGCCGAAAAGTATTTAGCCGAATCTACTCCTACTCAAGATATATTAATATACTTAGAAGAGCATCTAAAAGAACAAAACATTCCAATAAACTATATAAAGATTACACAAGATTCCCCAACAGAAATTGAGATAGGAATTCAGAGTATTAGTTCTGATAACAAATTTGCTCCCGACGACTTTATGAATATGCATTTAGTAGTCAGAGAGGTTGTTTTATCTCACGAATTGGGCTATAAAATTAATGCTCTCACTCGGGTTGTATTGAATCAAAATGGTGAAACTATAGATTGGGGATGGATGAAAATTGAACCCGAAAACATGTACACAAGGATAAAACCCGTTCAATCAGAAAATTTTGCTACGGAAAACCTGATGCGCGACAGTTTAATTCCTTATGAATTGAATAACACAAGAATTAATGTAATTACAGTTAATGGGTTTCAAATGCTTGACATGGATTTTTCAGTAACCTCAGTAAACGAGGCGAATAAATCAATCCCTAGCCTCATAAAATCTCTTCCAGCACTAGTTGCTGACATAAATTCACAAGAACCAGACCTAGTTATGGTTAAGTTCAAAGTATTTGATGAAGGCGATAACATCTTACTAAGTTATATGTACGACTCGCAATTTATGACGGCAGGCTGGTGGGCGTCAGATGGTATCCTTGTTGATAATTGGTCTCCATCAGCCCCACCCCTAGAAGAGGGTAACTAAGGTTTTTCTATTTCTTGATATAGAAGTAATAAAATCAATTTAGACAAAGCCATAGACCATAGAACTTCGAGAGCTCTAATGGCTTTGTCTAAATGCAAGTACTCTAATTTCTTTAGTTTTAATATTACAACTCACCCTTCTCGCAATTCTACCCATTGCCCGGG
>JBPOHH010000265.1:0-1844 GCA_052035765.1 Bacteroidota bacterium | reverse complement strand
AGCTGCCGGTGTTTATTTCTATACATTGAATGCAGGCGGAGTAAGCATCTCGAAGAAAATGATGTTCGTAAAATAATCATCATTTCAGTCTAAAACAAAAGCCGGGACGTGCAAACGTTCCGGCTTTTTTTATGTCTGTATATTACAGACTTCGCCGTAATTTTGTTAATTTTGTAAGAAAGATACGTTGAACAGAGAAAGAACATCATGCATCAATTGACAACGCAGCGAGTTGAAGAAATAGTACTTAATTTACAAGGTAAAACGATAGCCGTGATCGGCGATCTTATGCTCGATAGGTATTTTTGGGGAAGTGTATCGAGGATTTCCCCGGAAGCACCCGTTCCGGTGATAGATATTGAGCATGAGACCTTCCATCTAGGTGGCGCTGCTAATGTCGCAAATAATTTACGTTCACTTGGCATTCACCCCGTATTATGTGGAATTGTAGGAAATGACGATGAAGGTGAAATTCTGAGAAGTAGTGCATCTTTGTCCGGACTAAGTATTTCAGGTATTCTGACCGACCTAGATCGGCCGACTACCGTCAAGACACGAATAATGGGCAACAATCAGCACATTGCCCGTTTGGACAAAGAAAAGCGAGATTTTATTAATGATGATACATCGGCGGCTATTATTTCGGTGTTAAATTCAATACAGGAGTTAGACGGGATTATAATTGAAGACTATAATAAAGGGGTTATTACCAGACATCTTATTCAGTTATTAACAGATGTATCCCAACAGAAGAATATTCCGTTGTTTGTCGATCCTAAACGTAATTTCTTTTTTGATTATAAGCATGCTACCGTATTTAAACCTAATCGTAAAGAAGCTCAGGAAGCTCTTGGATACGCCATAAAAATTTCATCAGACATTATGAGAGCAGGAAGTGAACTTATGGAACGGCTTGAAGCCGAGAATGTACTGTTGACGCTTGGAGAAGAAGGTATGATGCTTTTTCAGCAAAATGGTGACATCTCATCTGTTCCTACTAAAGCTCGGCATATAGCAGACGTTTCAGGCGCAGGAGACACGGCGATTGCAACCCTTGCTGCTGCTATTGCAGGTGGAGCTACTATGACCGAAGCAGCTGAACTAGCAAATATTGGCGCAGGTGCTGTCTGTGAGGAGCCGGGAATAGTTTCTATACAACCTCAAACACTTATTTCAGCGTTGAATTATTGATGTTTTTCTTTTTCTCGACATCGGACGTTGCACGTGATGTGAATAAAATCCGCTGAGCTCATCCTTTGCATCTTATCATCTCTTATAAATTACTATTATGGTTGTCACAAGATTACTTCTATCTGAACTATGCACCATGCTGCGCAATCAAGGCAAGAAAATTGTCTTTACTAATGGGTGTTTTGATATCCTTCACATAGGGCACGTGACCTATTTAGAAGCTGCAAAGCAATTAGGCGACGTACTGATTGTTGGAGTTAATAGTGATGATTCTGTTCGGCGCTTAAAAGGACCAAATCGACCAATTAATAATGAATCGGATAGAAGTATGGTGCTTTCAGCTTTAAAGGCGGTAGATTTTACCGTTGTATTTGATGAAGATACACCTTTAATGCTGATAGAACAGCTTACGCCGCATATTCTTACAAAGGGAGGTGATTATACAGAGGATACCATAGTTGGTGCTTCTTTTGTACGGTCACAAGGTGGTGAGGTAGTCGTCATACCGCTCGTTGCAGGCAAATCAACGACATCAATTCTCCGTAAAATTGGCGGAACCTAACATCAAAAAGTAAAGAAGTAGAATATCAGAGGTATTCGCACTTAATGTCATGTATCTATATAAAAAAAGCCCCGATTCGTTATGAATCGGG
>JBPOHH010000536.1:0-2818 GCA_052035765.1 Bacteroidota bacterium | reverse complement strand
GAGTCGAAGATATCGGGAACGGTGAAGGGTTCAATTAAGGCGGGACACAAAATTCTCTGGACGATATTCAGGCATGCGGTGATGCGTAGGTAATCATAAAAAAAGGCGAACCAAACGGTTCGCCTTTTTATTTTCAACTCATACTCGCTTACTGTGCTTCTTCTTCCATCTCCACCTGCTCAGGAGCAGATTTTGACAGGAATTCAATCGACGTAATCACCGGCAGATAGACTTTTGCAATGGGCGTACCTGCGAGTTTATTAGCAATAATTCCACGGGCAGTGGAAGTCGTAAGCTGCATGATATGATGAAGCAAATCGGGCTGCATATCGAAGCTCTTATCACCCATAATCGTGAAGTATTCCATGAGGTTATCGACTTTGAAAATGGTCGAGCTTTCGTAGCTCAGCATTTGGAACCAGCCCATTTCGGTGGGGTGGGAATAGACGACCGAACTTTTCACGCCGAACAAACTGTCGTTGACGTTCCAGCCGAAATTGAAATTAAGATTGATGCTGATATTTTGCGCCGCAAAAGTATCTTTTAAATGGTCTGGTAATTCCATGTAAAAGAATTCGTGTTCTAAAATATCTGAAAAAGTAACGTTAAAATCTTGGGGAGTCATCGACAATCCTTGCAATAAATGAATAATTTGAATACAATAATAGTTGTTTTAGCGCATGTCTTTGATACACAATATCTGAAAAGCATGCTTGGGATTTTTCGTTGTAAACGGTTGCGTTAAAAAAGAGATACGCGCCCATAGCGGCGTCGGCTTCCATCGTGGCTCTGAGCGTTCACCCCGCAGTGGCTTCCATCCGCCGACACCAATGACCCGATAGCCGAATTTCTGCATTTCACCGATTTCCCACCCTGAATGATGAATCTGATAGATATTTCCATCATATTCCGACTGCGGGAGAAAACCGTTTGGCGTGAAGACGATGACTTTCTTGCGGGCAATACGTTCCATATTTTCAAGCAATTTAAGCCCGTCTTTTTTGTGTAAATGTTCGATTAAATCAGAAGCAATGACACAATCATACGACTTGGGTTCGAAGTGTTTGTCGAGTTCGAGTATATTCATAAGTGTATAATCCTTATGAATATGCAGCGCCTTGCTTTTCTCAATCGAAGGTGCGAATCCATCGACACCCATCGTGTAGTTAATCTTTGACGAGAAGGGATAAATCGGCGAAAGCGAACCGCATCCGACATCCAATAACGACTCGCAGGACGGGAGAATTTCACGTTCCAAAAGCCGCGCGTAACTGTCGATAAGACGTCCGAAGAGCAGGCGATCGATCTTTTTAAGCAATGGCATCATAGTACACTGGTAACCTGTAACCGTACAAACGTGCTGTACATACAAACAAAAGCGGCAGTGAGATGTATTCTCATCTGCCGCATATTGGATTAATTTACTTTTTCACGATTAATGAACAAGTGTTTGCGCATCGGTATAAGGCAAGTCGAATGCATGAGCGACGGCATCATAGACGATATGACCGTCGATGGTGTTGAGTCCTAAGTACAATTCATGATTCTCCTTAACCGCTGTTTTCCAGCCCTTATTCGCAAGTTGTACTGCGTAAGGAAGAGTTGCATTGGTAAGAGCGATTGTCGATGTAAACGGCACTGCGCCGGGCATATTCGCAACGCAATAATGCACGACACCGTCGATTTCATAAATTGGATTTTCGTGAGTAGTCGGCTTGCATGTTTCGATGCAACCGCCTTGATCGACAGACACATCAACAAGGACTGCGCCGCGCTTCATGTCTTTGAGCATTTCACGGGTAATGAGGCGTGGAGCTTTTGCGCCGGCGATGAGCACTGCGCCAATGACGAGGTCAGCTTCCATCGCTGCTTTACGGATATTCGACGGAGTGGACATCATGGTAATCACATTGCGTGGCATCACATCATCTAAGTACCGGAGACGATAGAGGTTATTATCCATAATTGTCACACGGGCGCCGAATCCGGCTGCGATTTTCGCTGCATTTGTACCCACAACACCACCACCAAGCACAAGAACATTTGCAGGTTCAGTGCCCGGTACACCACCTAAAAGCACGCCACGGCCGCCCATAGTGCGCTCAAGGTATTTTGCGCCTTCTTGGGGTGCCATTCTGCCGGCAACTTCACTCATGGGAATTAATAACGGGAGGGATCCATCTGCTTTTTGAACGGTTTCATACGCGATAGCGACGCATTTTGCTTTCATCATCGCTTCGGTTAATTCGCGGGAAGCGGCAAAGTGGAAGTAGGTAAAGAGCACTTGACCTTCGCGGATGAGACTGTATTCCGGAGCGATTGGCTCTTTTACTTTCATGATCATTTCTGCTTGTGCATAGACTTCTGCCGCTGTCGGGATGATTTCTGCACCGACTTTGGTGTATGCTTCGTTGTCGAATCCACTGCCAACGCCTGCATTATTTTCGACAATCACACGATGACCGTTTAATTTCAACATTTCAGCTCCACCGGGTGTGAGAGCGACGCGGTTTTCGTTGGATTTAATTTCTTTTGGAACGCCGATAATCATTGATTTTCCTTAAATGTAATAGATAAAATGAGATGAATTGCACTTTTTTCACTACAAAAATGCAGTGTTTTTCGGACGTGACGAAAGAATTTCCGTTCGAGCCGCGATTTTTACTGCATGCCACGACTACTTATTCGAGGTAATTAAATACTTAAACCGATAAAAAACACGGTCAATCAGCCGTAAATCCTCGGTGATAATTTCCGCATTTCCCTGCATTTCCTGCTTGAAGTCAAGCGTCTTATTATACGATGTTTTCAGTCCGTT
>JBPOHH010000492.1:0-1740 GCA_052035765.1 Bacteroidota bacterium | reverse complement strand
ATATTAAATTCAGATATGTTCCTTTCGATAAAACAGGCGCAATTTTTCAGAAAATTTTCTTAACCGATGGTGCAATATATCTCAATTCACCATCGGCAGGAAATGCAGCCGGAAATACCAAAGGGTATATTGTCGACTCTACTTATGCAAACGTAGCTTCAGCAGGGGATGATTCAAAGTTCCGCTATGATGATACAACCAAAGGGAATCAGATTATAACTTTTAATAAGTACTATATTTATGATCCTGCTGCGCGTACTGCAAGTCCCAATCCCGCTAAAACTCTCCTCATACGTACAAGCAGGGGTAATTACGTAAAATTACAATTACAAAGTATTTACAAAAATCATCCTGCTGTTCCGGCTATAACCGATGCAGTGGGTTATTATACTTTTAAGTACGTTAAAAGTACGACAAATTCATTCGTAAATACCGGCACTGCTGATGGATGGTTATATTATTCCTTTGATACAGATGCAATAATTCCTTCGAATCAATCAGGAACAAGTGCTTGGGATATTAAGTTTAGATTCATAGCAAATGATAACACACAGGCTTGTAAGAATAATTTGTCCAATATTTTTTCAAAATCCGGAGCAATATTTTTGAATTCTCCGCTCGTTGGCAATGCAGCCGGAAAAACGAAAGGGTATATCGCAAATGCAAAATTCGACTTGGTCACTGTCGCTGAAGATGACTCTAAATTTCGTTCGGATGATATCGATGTAGATACAAGAATTATTCCCGTAACGCCTTCAGGTGCAAACTCTTATATTTTCTTCGACTCCAGTATTCCCACGGTAACGCCTAATCCTGACAAGACACTTGTGATTCGTACAGCAAGTGGAAAGTATGTAAAAATGAAATTGGTAAGTTTATATAAAAGCAACCCTACAGTAATTACACCGGCAGATCTTGTCGGCTATTACTCATTCCAATACGTCAAAAGCGATACAAAATCATTTAAATAATGTGTTATTTTTAGGAGAACGACTATGTACGGTAATGTAAGTATCATCGACAAATCCTCAAAAGACCCGCTCGCCGGTGAAGACCCTATTCTGCTCGCAGAGTTCGAAGCCAAAATCGCCCGCGGTGAAAAAATCGAAGCCAATGACTGGATGCCGAAAGAATATCGCCGGCAGTTAATCCGGATGATTGAGCAGCATGCACACTCAGAAATTATCGGCGCCTTGCCGGAAGGCACGTGGATCACCCGCGCGCCGGGATTCAAACGTAAAATGGCACTCATGGCGAAAGTACAGGACGAAAGCGGACACTGTCAGCTCCTCTATAATGCCGCCGAAACGCTCGGCAAGACCCGCGAAGAGATGATCAACGACCTCATCTCCGGCAAGTCGAAATACTCGAATGTGTTTAATTATCCTGCGCCGACATGGGCGGATACAGCGGTCATCGCCTGGCTCATCGATGCCTCGGCGATTATTAATCAAGTAACTAATTCCAAAGGGAGTTACGCGCCATACTGCAGAGCGCTCGAACGTATCTGCATGGAAGAATCATTCCACCTGCGCTATGGGTATGATAATGTGGTAACGCTTGCGACGGGCACGAAATTCCAACGTGAACAAGTTCAGGATGCACTCAACCGCTGGTGGAGACCCATCATGCACTTCTTCGGTCCGCCGGATGTGGCCTCCGTACACGGTGAAATCCTCATGCGTTGGAAAGTAAAAATGGCAAGTAATGATGATATGCGTCAGCAGTTTTTTAATCAAT
>JBPOHH010000719.1:0-3079 GCA_052035765.1 Bacteroidota bacterium | reverse complement strand
GACAGCATAATGAAAACCGACAGTTCGAAAATCAAGTCTAAAAAAACTCCCGCCACCAAAACCCCGAAGAAATAATGGAATTCCTTAGTATTCTTGCAGCTACCGGCGTGAGCATGATATTTTTACTGGTGGTCTTTGTACCAATGGAAAAGGTATTTCCTGCTCGGCGCGCGCAAAAAATCTTTCGCCCGAATTGGCTGCTTGATGTGTGCTTTTTTGTGGGTCAATATCTGCTTTGGAGTGGTGTGGTCTTGTCGGTGCTCAGCTATTTCAATACCTTCCTTTCGGGTATTATTCCTCAGAGTTTCAGATTGTCCGTTCAGTCATCACCCTTTTTACTGCAAGCGTTTATCGTTTTATTTTTCAGTGATTTTCTTATTTATTGGGGGCATCGATTGCAGCATAGGGTGGGATTTTTGTGGCGGTTTCACAAAGTGCATCATAGTGCCGAACATTTAGACTGGCTCGCTGCGCATTGTGAACATCCTATCGACTCAATTTATACAATCGGGCTCATCAATCTTCCGGCTTTTCTGCTCGGCTTCCCTCTCGAAACGCTTGCCGGTGTGATTGCATTTCGAGGAATTTGGGCTATTTACATTCATTCCAATGTTCGCCTGCCGCTTGGCCCGCTCCGCATACTTATCGGTTCGCCCGAACTCCATCATTGGCATCATGACCTCGACAAAGACGCCGGAAATTACGCGAATATCTCGCCGATTATGGATGTACTTTTTGGTACGTATCGTTGCCCCGACCACGAACCTGAAGCGTTCGGCATACGGGAAGAATTTCCTAAAAACTATCTTGGTCAGCTTCTGTATCCGATGCTGCCGACTGTAGTCACAAAACGCATCGATGAGAAAATGCGGAGAATAATGCAGCAATCCGCTGAAGAACGACAATCAATCCCTCCACACGAAAACAACGTATAATCATGCACGATCTCTTCCCCCATCTCACGCCCATACTTCCCGAAACCATCTTCACATCGCGTCATGACGCGGAGGATATCCGTATCGGTGACCTCTTGGCGCCATTTCCGAAATCGCTCGCCGACCTATCCTCGGCCATTGTACTCGTCGGCGCGCCGCAGGACATCGGCGTAGCTCGTAATGGCGGTCGCACCGGTGCGAAAGATGCGCCGGTTGCTATCCGTAAAGCGCTCTACAAGCTTACGCCGTATCTGTATGATAATGGTCGTGTTGTGTCGCTTTCATCGCGACGCTTATTCGACGCGGGCGACATTCTCACGGACGGTTCGCTTGAGGAAATACATCAGCGATTACGTTCGGTGGTGCGGGCAATTCTTGATGCCGGCGGTTTCCCGATCGTGCTCGGCGGCGGACATGATATCGCCTATCCCGATGGCGCGGCGCTTGGCGATGTGGTGCAGGAAATTGGGGTGGTGAATCTTGACGCGCATACCGATGTACGTCCGCTGA
This sequence comes from Bacteroidota bacterium, assembly GCA_052035765.1. GTDB lineage: Bacteria > Bacteroidota > Ignavibacteria > Kapaibacteriales > UBA961 > JADJXV01. The sequence continues at coordinate 1,634 of JBPOHH010000719.1, read as the reverse complement.
TTGACGGGCTCGCGCATTCGGGGAGTGGATTCCGGCAGCTTCTCGAAGATAAATCATTTAATATGAATCAGTTTATTGAATTCGGCATTCAATCGTTTTCGGCTTCGGTGCAGCATTGTGAGTACGTGCAGGCGGTCGGTGGGAAGGTTGTATTTTATGATGAAATCCGCAAATCGGGTTTCGAGGCAGCGTTTGCGGCGGCGCTGGACAAGGCAGCAACAGGTACTAAAGGCACGTATATTTCCTTTGACATCGATGCCATTGCCTCAGCGTATGCGCCGGGAGTGAGCGCGCCGGCAGCGATGGGTTTTACGGCGTATGAGTATTGCAGAGCGGCGCTCATGGCGGGACAGCATCCGCTTACGCGCGTGATTGACATTGTCGAGGTCAATCCGATGTATGACATCGACGGGCGCACCGCCAAGCTCGCGGCACTGATAGCAGCGCATGCGATGGGCGGAATTGCAATGCGGTGAATTCGTTATGAGAATATTCCTGTGAAATCACCTATTTTTGCGAATCAATCAGTAAAATTTACCATGAAATGTAGAGGCTGATTGTGACCAAATTCTCTCAACGCAAGAAATTGGCATTTACTTGATGCGTACAGGCAAGCTCAGCATGACGAATGGGTTACGTCACCCTGAGCCTGTCGAAGGGTTCAATTACTTACCTATTTAAAATGTGAGTTGTTCTTGGTTCGGTTTACATCGTTCAAATTTCGTTAATTAATTATGATTCGACTTCTCCTTCTTCTCTTCATCTTCTCTGCTTCTCTCTCAACGGCGCAGGTTTTTCCTGAGTTCGGTGGTGAGCGAACGGGAATATCGATTGCCGCGGCACTGAAAATTGGTGTCGGAGCGCGCTCTGCGGGGATGGGCGAAACATTTGTAGCGATTGCCGACGATGCTTCGGCGCTGTATTGGAATCCTGCCGGAATTACTCAATTCAAGACAAATCAAGCACTTTTTGGTTATACTCGTTGGCTGAGCGGTCTTACGCATCAGTCGGCGCAGGGCGTCTATCACTTGGACGAAACAAATTCCTTGGGCGTAAGCATGAGTATCCTCGGGATTGGCTCGATACCGGTGACGACGGAGTTTCAGCCACGTGGCACAGGCGAGACCTTTCGCATGCAGGATGTGAATGTCGGGCTAACGTATGCCCGACAATTCACCGAACAGTTCAGCGCGGGCGTTACGCTCCACTATGTACACGAAGTCCTTGGTAAATCTACTGTTGGCGGTGTGCTCTTTGATGCAGGCACGTATTACCGCACCGGTCTCGGCACGTCGCGGTTTGCCGTAGCGGTTTCGAATTTTGGCGGTAAAATGACACCGTCGGGTTCGGTGCCGACTGTAGGCGCGCTCCCCGATTTTAATGGCGGCACGCAGTCGTCATTTCAGTCGTTCGACCCGCCGATTAACTTCCGCATTGGCTTTGCGATGGAACCGATTAACGAGGAAACATATCATCTGACGACGTCCCTGCAGCTCAATCATCCGAATGACAATGCGGAGAATTACTGTTTTGGCGTCGAATACTGGACAAAATTTCTCGGCAGTTTTCCTGCGGAAGTATCAGCGCGGGGCGGCTGGAAAATCAATGCCGGTGAGGAAAATCTGTCGTTTGGT
>JBPOHH010000159.1:0-3463 GCA_052035765.1 Bacteroidota bacterium | reverse complement strand
GTCGATAATCTCGAACGTGAAATCATCGCCGATGTTGTCCACAAGATGAAATCCGACAACTCGCTCATCGATGCAGGTGTAGCAATGGTCGATATTCTCCGGCAGATTGAACGTATTGCCGACCATGCGACGAATATCGCTGAAAATGTAATCTTCCTCATCGAAGCACGACTCGTACGCCACCGTCAGATCGACAGCGAAGGCAATATTATGGATGCCGACGTCTCGACTGACGACGGAACTATATAAATTACAAGCTCTTACTGAAGCGGCGTTCATGCATAACCTGCAATAACGCCGCTCTTCTATTTTTAAAACGCTATGAAAACAAAAGGAATTATCCTCGCCGGCGGAAGCGGTTCACGACTGTATCCGACAACGGCCGTTTTTAGCAAACAGTTGCAGCCGGTCTATGACAAACCCCTCATTTATTACCCGCTTGCTACACTTCTTCTCGCCGGTATCCGCGAAATTCTCATCATCTCCACACCCCGCGATACACCGTATTTTGAACAATTATTAGGCGATGGCTCGCAGTGGGGAATTACGCTCGAATATATTGTGCAGACCGAACCAAAGGGACTCGCCGAAGCATTTATTTACGGACGTGATTTTATCGGACAAGACCAGGTATGCCTCATCCTCGGTGATAATGTATTCTATGGAAAATTAGACTTTCTGCGAAAAGCAATTGCTGAAAATACAGGCGGCACGATCTTCGGCTATCATGTACAAGATCCTGAACGCTATGGAGTTGTGGAATTTGGAGCAAAAGGCGAAGTGCTCAGTATCGAAGAAAAGCCGCTCAAGCCCAAGTCGAATTATGCCATTCCCGGGCTCTATATTTTCAGCAGTGAAGTCACCGAAATTGCTCCAAAAGTACAGCCCAGCGCGCGCGGTGAAGTAGAAATAACCGAGATTCATAATGCATATTTACGGCAGAATCGGCTCCGCGTCGAGCTCATGGGACGTGGCATCGCCTGGCTCGACACCGGCACACCGGAAAGTTTGCTCGAGGCGAGTACGTTTATTCATGCTATCGAAAAACGCCAAGGCACGAAAATCGCGTGTTTGGAAGAAATCGCCCTGCAAATGAAATATATCACCCGCGAAAAATACCTCGACACGGTAAACAATTTACCCAAAAGCTCTTACCGCGAATATTGCCTGCGGATACTTGATGAAATTGAGCGGGAAAGTTTTTGATTTTTGCGATGTGTGGATGGCACGCTGATGCCGCTGATTTTTTATGATTGAAGATGATTATCAGATGCGGTGTTTTATATCATATCAATGATTGAAAATTCCGTACAAATTGGATACTACTTACTTTATTTTAGAGGGAGAATACAATGTCCACTCCATCAATCGAACAGCAAATTGAAAGCTTGGAAAAGCAAAAAGATGAGATTATTCAGCAGTTGGTACAGCTCAAGCATCAGCGTTCTAATAACGAACGCATCAAGAATTACGAGCTGTTTGATTCTGCCGGTAATGCAGTCACACTCCTTGAGTTATTTGGCGATAAGAACGATTTAATTATCATCCATAATATGGGCAAGGGGTGTAATTACTGCACTCTCTGGGCTGATGGTTTTAATGGATTTGCAAAGCCGCTTGCCGATAGAGCCGCATTTGTCGTGGTCACTCCCGATACACCTGCTGTGCAGCAAGAATTTGCCGAATCACGCGGTTGGACGTTTCGAATGGCTTCGGCGCACGGCACCCCTTTTATTTCTGAATTGGGTTTTTCAGAATTCAAGGACGGAAAAGAGTATTATCACCCGGGTTACTCAACCTTCAGAAAACACCCTGACGGCACCATAACTCGTGCGGCATACGACTATTTCGGTCCGGGTGACATGTACTGCTCCGTATGGCATATTTTTGAATTACTTCCCGATGGTATCGCAAACTGGCATCCCAAAAAAGTGTATGCATAACACAAAATCCTCCCCCTTCCTCACAGCCGAATGGCGCAAACTCATCATGGCGAATTATGCCGTGGACCCGAGTGTGCTCGCGCCATACGTACCGCACGGCACCGAACTCGACCTCTGGAACAACACCTGCTACGTCAGCTTGGTGGGCTTTATGTTCCTCAATACCAAAGTCAAAGGATTCTCCATCCCCTTTCATGTCAATTTCGAAGAAGTGAATCTGCGTTTTTATGTACGCTACCCGGATAATGGCGAGTGGAAACGTGGCGTCGTATTCATTAAAGAGATTGTTTCCAAGCAGTTACTTACGCTAGTAGCGAATACCGTCTATCACGAAAACTACGAAACGCTTCCGATGAGTCATTCCTGGGAGGATGCCGGCACATCGCAGCGAATTGAGTACAAATGGAAAAAAACGGGGTGGAATTCTCTCTCGGTCAATGCCACGCGAATAGGCGTGCCGATAATGGACGGCAGCGAAGAAGAATTCATCACCGAACATTACTGGGGCTATACCAAGGTCAGCGACAGCGCGACCTCCGAGTATGGTGTCGAACACCCCAAATGGCAGGTCTATCCTATTGAAAGCTATGATATTGCCGTGGATTTTGGGAATGTGTACGGCCAGGATTTTGAATTCCTCAATCGGGAAACTCCACTCTCAGTATTCTTAGCTGAAGGGTCGGAGATACGAGTCTTGGACGGCCGGAAACTATAGAATACTCCGTTCTCTTCTTTTACTGCATCCCCCACCACCGATTCTGCCGTTCCCCACATTCCACACCCTGTAAAAAATGCATATCAGACAATAGGCGCGCGTCTTCTTCACCTTCGTACGGGCGAATTGAAGTCGCCCACATCCTGCACGACAAGGGCGAATGCGATTCGCTCCTACAGCCCTGATTCTGTGTTCTGCAAAAATTACCAAAAAAAATTTGAGACCATTTTCACCATCGTGTTTCACTCCTATGAAGCGGATCAAAAAAGTGGGCGCGCCACACGATTGTGCCGTAAAAAATTACAACCAAATTTTATCTCTTACTATCTCTGAAAGTCTTTGTCATGAAAGCAATTGTATTGTTATGTTGTTCGGTGCTCTGCGCTCTTTCACTCACCCTGTCGAGTTGCAATAAGTGTGCTTCTCCCGTCGATACCACTCCGACTCCGGGCAATGGCGAAAGCCAGATTTTCTTTAATTACAGCTTAAATATTAATTCCGTTCAAATCTTCACCGCACTCTCCGACGGCTCGAATCAACGTCAGTGGAATACAACGAGCGGATTCATTACTTCCAATATATGGTCTGCAATTACTGCAGCACCACGCGCCGGAAAAATCGCTTTTACCGCCGGTGAGTTCAAGGAAAATGCGCAGCTCATCCTCGCTAATACCGATGGAAGTAATGCTAAAGTACTCGTACCAAGCGCACCATCACCCAATGGACAAATTTTCTATCCCGTTCTCGCGCCTGATGCAAGTAAAGTAGCGTTTATGCGGGCGGCAGACAAAAAAAACATCTACCT
>JBPOHH010000222.1:0-1753 GCA_052035765.1 Bacteroidota bacterium | reverse complement strand
CACTTTTTTGTTAAAATCCATCCACGAATCACGCTCTCATTTTTTTACCTCCCCAAAACGCCGTAGTTTTGCACATTATTATTTCGTAATTACGATATTTTTAAGGCATTATTTAAAGGAATATTGATGAAAGTCCAATCTACACACACGAAGCTCTCTGCGATTAAAGCGGATGTAGCGGTCGTATTTTTTTATGAAGATGAAGAAGCATTCACCACCCAAAAGCAAGCAATTGTGGCAGAGTTTCCATCGGCTGATGCAGTACTCTCAAGCGGTGATTTCAAAGGCAAACGCAAGAGCGGTACATTTATCTACACCGGCAGTAAGGCATTGCCAAGATTGTTACTTGTAGGCGTTGGTAAGCAAGCAGATCTCACGCTTGAGCAGCTCCGCCGGGTTGCTGCCTTCTCTGCTAAAAACGCCGCATCGGTCAAGGCAGAATCGATCGCTCTGCCGATCGTAACGATGGGTGAAACCTCGACCTCGGATGTCGCCCAGGCAACGATCGAAGGCGCGATTCTCAGTCAGTATAAATTCGATAAATATTTCACGGAAAATAAAACCGAGAAAAAACGCATCGAGAAAATTACCCTTTATACCGAAGACAAAACGCTCATCGCCGGCGCAAAAGCAGGCGCTGAATTCGCGCAGATATTATGCGAAGGTGTAACTCTGACTCGCGACCTCGCCAATGCACCAAACAATGAAATTTACCCCGAAACACTCGCCAAAAGAGCCGAAGCAGCCGGCAAAGAAGCCGGTTTTGACGTCAATGTTCTCAACAAAAAGAAAATCGAATCCCTCAAAATGGGCGGTTTACTTGCGGTGAATCAAGGTAGCGTTCGCCCACCGGTCTTTATCGTCATGGAATACAATGGCGGCAAAAAACACGACAAACCTGTCGTCTTGGTTGGCAAAGGAATTACCTTCGATACGGGTGGAATCTCCATCAAGCCGGGTGCCGGAATGGACCAAATGAAAATGGATATGCACGGTTCGGCTTCGGTCATCGGCGCAATGTATGCCATTGCAAAAGCTAAACTTCCGATGAATGTCGTTGGTCTCGTGCCATCAACGGAAAACGTTATTGGCGGAAATGCCTACCTGCCGGGCGATGTTATCACGTTCATGAACGGCAAAACCGCTGAAATCGACAATACCGACGCTGAAGGTCGCCTCATCCTCGCCGATGCACTCACTTATGCCGACAAGTACAAGCCACAAGCAGTCGTCGATCTTGCAACTCTTACAGGTGCATGTGTCGTAGCCCTCGGCAATGTCACAACCGGTATGATGGGCACCGACGACTCGCTCAAAGCACGCCTGAAAGCGGCTTCGATCCGCACGAGCGAATATGTCTGCGAACTCCCCTTATACGAGGAATATGAAGAACTTATCAAAAGCGATATTGCCGATGTGAAAAACTCCGGCGGTCGCGGCGCCGGCGCAATTACCGCTGCCTTATTCCTTAAAAAATTCATCGGTGATTACCCATGGGCTCACCTTGATATCGCGGGAACAGGCATGTCATCGAAAGAAACAGATTACAATCCTAAAGGCGGCACGGGCGTAGCAGTACGCTTGCTCGTCGATATGATTCGTAACTGGTAATTTCTTTCGGTTGGGTTAAGTAAGCGCATGGCGATTGTGAACAATTGTCATGCGCTTTTTTTGTAGCTTGTTCTTAAAAATAACCGTAGGGGCGAATTGCATTCGCCCTTGGTCTTAGCACGACGTGGGCGAATGCAATTCG
>JBPOHH010000172.1:0-10126 GCA_052035765.1 Bacteroidota bacterium | reverse complement strand
ATTTCGCGCAAGCCGTTGATTATTTTGAAGAAGCCATCGCGCTTGATGAAGAGCTTGGCAACAAAGAAGGCGCAGCGCGGAATTTGGGAAATATCGGACTCATGTACGCCAAGCGGGATTTTGTCGGATTCGACGCTGCGAAAGCCGAAGAATACTTGCTGCCGGCGATTGCAGTGTTTGAGGCATTGGGGTCGAAGCAATACGCGCTTGAAGGTCATCACTCCCTCGCCGAACTCTTCGAATTCACCGGCAATACGGCAAATGCGCTTCATCATCTGAAAGAATGCCGCAAGCTCGAGAAAGAAATCCAGCTCGAAGACGGAAAGAAGCAGGCCGAACAGTTCGACTTTGACCGAAAGATTGCCGCCGAGCGCGCGCGGCTTGAAGAACGTGAAAAGGTCGTAACCGAGCTGAAACTTCTCAATAATTCCCTTGAAGAAGCCAACCGTGAGAAAAATGAAGTCATTGGAATCGTCGCACATGATCTCAAGAATCCGATTACCGGCATTATTCTCACAACGGAAACGATGGAGCGTTTCTCTGAGCGATTGTCACCCGAGGAGCTCAGCCGGCAGATCGCACATATCCGGGCTGCAGCCGAACGTATGAAAGCTATTGTAATGAATTTACTCGACATACAGCTCATTGAGTCGGGAAGATTTCTGGTGGAAATCTCGGAAATTAACCTTGAGAGTATTCTTCATGATTGTGTCAGTGAATTTCAGGCGCGGGCAGCAGCAAAGGAGATTGCACTCCATGTCATAGCGCCCAATTTCCCGGTGACGCTTCGTGCCGACAGGAATGCTCTCCATGAAGTGCTTGATAATTTGCTATCCAATGCCGTGAAGTTTTCTTCGCCACATTCGACGATAACTATTCAGGTAGAAGTACCGGAAAATGCTCGTGTACGAATTAGCGTGAAAGATCAGGGTCCGGGGCTCACCGACGACGACAAAACAAAGCTTTTCGGGAAGTTCATGCGGCTCTCGGCGCGACCGACGGCGGGAGAAGACTCGACAGGACTAGGACTTTCGATTGTCAAGAAATTGGTCGAAGCGATGAATGGGAGAATATGGTGCGAAAGTGTTGCAGGAAAAGGAGCTACGTTTTATAGTGAGTTCGATGGCATACAACTACATCAGTAATAAATCGGTAACGAGATGAATCAACATGAACTGCAGTTAAAATTACAGGAAGCGGAATCTGAATGTACGAGTGGTAATTATTCGCACGTCGAAAAATTATGTCATGAAATACTCGCCGAACTCTCGGTATCAGATCAAGGGATGGAACCATTGTATCTCATTCATACCCATGCGTTAAGATTGTTTTCAGAATCACAGTGGCGCCGCGGAAGAGTTTCCGAATCACTTCCCTTTGCTGAGGATGCGCTGACCATTTCAAAACAATCCGCACTACCGGAAGCTGAAGCATGGGCATTGGGTAATTTGGGGAATGTGTATTGGAGCATGTCTGATTTTCAGAAATCCCTTGACTATTATCAGGATGCTGTTCGATTATTCGAAGAATTATCCATCCCCGCAGGAATTGCAAAATATCTTGGGAATATTGGCACGATTGAACGAAACTTTTACGATTTCCCGGCAGCGCTGAAGACCTACCGCAAAGCGTTGCACCTCTATGAATTTATTGGCGACAAAAGCGGAATGGCCATCAATTTCGGCAATATTGGCCTCGTGTATAAATCGATTTCGGACTATACAAGCGCGCTCGAATATTATCAGAAAGCACTTACGCTCTATGAAGAGATGAATGTTCGGGACGGTATTGCCCGAACGCTCTGCAATATCGGTACGCTCTATCGTAATTTGTCGGAATATAATCTCGCACTCGAATACCTGCAGAAAGCACTTGTAATTTGTACCGAACTTAATGATAAACATGGTGTTGCAACCATTGTCACCAATATCGGGAATGTCCATCTTTCTCAGTCTGACTATCAGCGTGCGCTCAAGTATCATTATCAGGGGCTGACCATCAACCAGGAACTCGGCGTGAAATCCGGTATTGCCAAGAATCTTGGGAATATTGGTATTGTCTATTCTTCCCTCAAAAATTACCCCAAAGCTCTCGAATATTATCAGGAAGCGCTCGCATTGAATGAAGAATTAGGCAGAGCGGGCGGTGTGGCCACGATGATGAGTAATATCGGAGCATTGTATGCCAAAAAAGAGTATGAACGCTACAATCCACCTCTCGCCGAGGAGTATTTACTCGACGCCATCGCCTCGAATGAAAAGCTTGGAACGAAGCAGAATCTCTATGAAAGCTATCTGATCCTTGCGGAGTTGTATCGTGATAGAAATCAATGGGATAAGTTTGCCATTTATTTTGAAAAATATCATACTGCCGAAAAAGAAGTGCAGAGCGAGCAGTCCAAAAAACTCGCTGAACGGTTTGATTACGAACGTAAAATCGAAGCCGAGCATGCTCGGCTTGAGGAACGCGAACGTGTCGTCGCCGAATTGCGTGCGCTCAACACATCTCTCAAAGAAGCCAACCGCGAGAAAAATGAAATGCTTGGAATCGTCGCACATGATTTAAAGAATCCTCTTACCGGAATACTGCTCTCGGCTGAAAGTATGATGCGATTTCTCCCGCAATTCACACCAAAAGACCTTGAGAAGCGGCTTGCCAATATTGTTTCTGCTGCCGAACACATGAAAGATATCATCATGAAGCTGCTTGATATTCAATTACTTGAAAGCGGGAGCTTTCTTCTTGATACCCTGCCGATCGATGTAGACACGCATGTCGCTGTCTCTGTCGCCCATTACACTGAGCAAGCAGGAGCGAAGAACATACATATTCAGACCTTTACACCCGGTCAACCTTCAACAATTACTGCCGACAAAAAAGCCCTGCAGGAGGTCATCGACAATCTCCTTTCCAACGCAATAAAATTCTCACCGCCGGATTCGTGCATAACTATTACTATCGCCAGGACTTCCCAAGAGGGAGTTCGCCTGAGCATTCAGGACCAAGGTCCGGGGTTGTCGCCGGATGATCAGTCCAAACTCTTCGGAAAATTTATGCAACTCTCCGCCAAGCCCACCGGTGGTGAACATTCGACAGGGCTCGGGCTCTCGATTGTGAAGAAATTGGTGGATTCCATGGGCGGAACAATATGGTGCGAAAGCACAAGCGGCAAAGGGGCGACATTTATAGTGGAATTCCCGGTGTTCCCCTCCCCGCTTACATGATGAACAGGAGCGAACGTAGACCCACGGAACCATAGTGCAGGCAAAGTATATTCCACAGGTCTTGAGCAGACGATAGCCGGGAAGTCATTCTGATTTGTAGGGAAGATAATGTACGCAAACTGAGTAAAAAATGGCATAAAGCGCGACAAATCATGCAATTGTAGAAAATCACGACTGAGAGTACAGAGAAGGGGGCTGCACCAGAATATCGCCTGCAGTTCAGCGCTTCAGAGAAATCCGACGATTAGAACGCTCAGCGCGAGTCGGGAAGAAAGATTTCTTCGAAAAAAGTATTAGATTAATCAGCATACTTATCACACATCCATAGATTTACTATGATTATTACAGAAGCTGAATACTACGAAGCCGAAGCTGCCTTTAAAAGCGGACATTATACACTGGCCGAGGAGAAGTGCAGGCAGTATCTGCAGATACTATCAGGCAGTGATCGAACAATCAACACGGAGGAGCGGATCTTACTTGCAAATTTTTCACGGTTACTGGCCGATGTTTTCGTCCAGCTGCATAAAACGTCCGAGGCACTCCCCTATGCTGAGCAATCACTTCAAATCGGACGTGAAGTACAGAATACGAATATTGAAGCGCGGGCGCATCGTATTCTGGGAGTAATCCATGGAGAACGTGCAGATTTCAAAAAGGCGATGGAGTGTTTTCATCAGGCATTGTCGATGTATGAGGCGAGCAACCGAAAGGATGGTGTCAGTCTTACACTCAGTAATATCGGGTTGGTCTATCAGATGCAATCAAACTACCCAATGTCCCTGCAGTATCTCAACCAAGCACTGGCAATGGACGAAGAGCTGGGTTCGGACGAAGGAATCGCACGAAATCTTGGCAACATCGGTACGGTGTATGCCTACCTCTCCGAGTATCCGAATGCTCTTGAAAAATTCCAAAAAGCACTTGAAATTACCGAGCGTCTCGGTCTCAAGCGATCTATTGCCATCAATCTGAGTAATATCGGCAGTATTTATCAGGTGCTCTCCGACTATCCCCGCGCCGAAGAATGTTTTCATCAGGCACTTGCTCTCCATAGCGAACTCAATCAAAAAGACGGGATTGCCTTTGCGCTGGGAAATATCGGCGTCATCAAACACGCGCAGTCTCAGCATGAAAGCGCTTTGGAATATTACCGAAAAGCACTCGCCATCAACGAGGAAATCGGCAATACCTATCTCATTACCATCAATCTTGCCAATATTGGTGCTGTGTATGAATTCCAAAAGCAGCACGCCCCGGCACTGGAAATGTATCAGCGCGCACTGGAAATGAACCAACAGCTGGGAATTGAGCTGGGAACCGCAGTGAACTACGGCAATATCGGCGATATTTATTCTAAAAACGACCCTTTAGTCTTCAATCCCATTCTTGCTGAAGAATACCTGCTCAAAGCAGTCCATCAACTCAAGCAGATTGGAAGTAAAAAAGAATATTATGAATTTCTCCTTTCTCTTTCTCACCTCTATGCATCACTTTGTCGCTGGGAAGAAGCGTACGATTATCACCGTCAGTTTTATGAAATTAAAGAAGAAATACAAAACGAAAGTATCTCTATCCAAGCTCAGCGATTTGCAATTGAACGTGATATGATGGTCATTAAGCGGGAGCAGGAGATAGTGCTACAAAAAAACACCGAACTGGCAGCAATAAACACGCAACTTGAGCAATCAAATCATGAGCTCAGTATGCTGAATTCTACGCTCGAAGATGCATTAAAGGAAATTACTCTCGTGCAGGCAGAACTCATTCGTACCGAACGTGAAGCATCGCTTGCCAATATCGAACTCTCTCAGAAAAATGACGCACTTCATCAATTAAACATCGAAAAAAATGAATTTTTGGGAATTGCCTCCCACGACCTGAAAAATCCGCTGAGCTCCATCATCTTGATTGCAAATATGCTCGAATATGATGCGACGACCCTGACGCCAAGCGAAATCCGGGTACAGGCAGGAGAAATCCGGACGACAGCCAAGCGAATGTTTGACCTGATTGTCAACCTCTTAGATGTTAATAAAATCGAACAGGGTACTCTCCTGGCGGGCACGGAAGTATTCTCAGCCGGCCAATGTACGGCGAATGTCATCCATCACCATGCAAGTAAAGCAGCGCAGAAGAATATTACCATCACCGCCACAGCCGATGATACGCTCATCGATACCAGCCCGATGGCCTTTATTCAAGTGCTCGACAATCTCCTGTCGAATGCTATAAAATTCTCGCCAATGGGTTCTGAGATACAAGTACACACCCGCCGTACACCCGATAATCGCCTGCGGCTGAGTATTCGTGATCAGGGTCCGGGACTGACAGCCGAAGACCACGCTAAGCTCTTCGGAAGATTCGTCCGCCTCTCGGCCCGTCCGACGGGAGGGGAAAATTCGACCGGACTCGGGCTCTCGATTGTAAAAAAAATTGTCGAAGCGATGAACGGCAGTATATGGTGCGAGAGCGAAGCAGGAAAAGGAGCGGAATTTATAGCCGAATTCCCTTCTATCGTCGAATCAAATCAAGCTGATACGATGCCTGATACCGATACGGTCAACCACGGAAAGTGACCAATTAATCTCTTACCTGCACACGGCGCAGGTCAATGGTACTGCAGGTCACATATTCTCCCGGGACGTCCGCTCGGGTAAATGCATATCGCCAACTATCCTGGGGGAGAGTAGGCAGACGGGATCAGGTAGATTGTTCAACCGGCTTTGTGGAATATAGTCGCAATGCTCTTTCATTCAGTATACTGTTCATTTGAAATAGAATTTCTTGCATACCACTGAGGATCAAGATGAAGGAATATACACAACTTGAAGAACGTCTTACTCTTGCTGAAGGAGAGAAGAAAAACGGCAAGTATGACCTTGCCGAACAAACCTGCACTTCCCTTTTGGCTCAGATGCAGGAGCACGAGTATAGGACCGATGAAGTGCTGAATACTCTCCGGGCAAAAGCGTTGATTATCCTTGCCGAAGTACGCCGAAAAAACGGCAAACTCGGGGAAGCCGAGCAAGCAGCGAATGAAGCACGGGAAGCTGCCCGGCAAGTAGGCAATGCCGTTGTCGAAGGAAAAGCGCTCTTGCAGATTGGTGCATTGTATGAAAATCCTCTTGACTTTACACAGGCACTCGAATGGTATCAAAAAGCGCTTGTCCTCCTTGAAAACGGCGATTCACCGGCAGATACAGCTGCTGTGCACAATAGCATCGGTTCTGTCTATCGTCTCTATTCACATCCTTCGCAATCTATTCCACACTATGTACAATCGCTTACGATTTACAAATCTCTCGGTCTTCATGAGTCTGTCTGTTCTGTAATGATGAATCTCGGTGTCGTCTACGGCTCGCTCTCAGATTACTCAACTGCTCAGCGGTATCTCTACGATGCGCTTACCCTCTCCCAACACATCAATCACCGGTCGTTAATAGCGCAGGCATTTGCCAATCTGGGGAGCTCGTATACTTTTCAGTCCAATTTCACCAAAGCACTTGATTATCAGGGACGTGCGCTTACGCTTTTTGAAGAACTCCACATGTCCTCCGAGGCGGCGACCGTGATGTCTAATATCGGTACAATTTATTCATCGCTTTCAGACCCCATGAAGGCGCTTGATTATTATATCAAGGCATTGGCGATACAGGAGAAAACCGGCAATTCATCCAAAGTAGCCATCGTGACTGCCAGCATCGGCAATGCCTATTTGGCAATGGAAGACTACACCCATGGTTTAGAGTTTTATTATAAAGCCCTTCAGCTTTTTGAGCGCAACGGTAACCGGGAAGCTACAGCCGGCACCTATTCCAATATTGGAGAAGCATGCACGCATCTTCATCGCTATAGCGAAGCCATGGAATATTACCACAAAGCACTTTCTCTTAATCAGGCAATTGAGAATAGGATCGGTATTTCTCATACACTCTGCAATATCGGCGCTCTCTATGCTAACAGCAACTATGAGAATCACTCGGTTTCACTGGCTGAGGATTTTTTCAAACAAGCCGTGGCTATCAGCGAAGCAATCGGTACATTTCAAGACTCACTCTATATTCATCAGGCGTTAGCCCAATTGTTTGTTGAGACAGGTATAGTCGAGAAAGCATTCTATCACCTTCAAAAAAGTCATGAACTGGAAAGAATTATACAGCTCGATTCATCCAAAAAACTTGCCGAACAATTCGACTATGAGCGCAAAATTGCCGTCGAACGTGCCCGTCGCGAGGAGCGTGAACGTGTTGTTGCCGAACTCCTGGCGTTGAATGCCTCCCTCGAGGAAGCCAACCGCGAGAAGAATGAAGTACTGGGAATAGTAGCTCATGATTTGAAAAACCCTTTGTCGGGAATTCTCCTCTCCGCCGAAAGTATGAAACGCTATTACAAAGGATTCACGGAGCAGCAATTCGAGAAACACCTGTCGATGATCTCCTCGGCAGCGGAACACATGAAAGCCATTGTCCTTAAATTGCTTGACATTCAATTCGTTGAGTCCGGAAGACTTACCATCGTACTTCTACCGACCAACCTCCTCGAATGCCTTGAGCCGATTATGCTCGAGTACAGCCAGAAAGCAGCCGCTAAAAACATACGACTCCGGCTCCTTGCAGCCGATGAACCACTCCTTGTACCGGCTGACAAACACGCCTTCAGGGAAATCCTCGAAAATCTCATCTCGAATGCGATTAAATTCTCACCCAATGATTCGGAAGTGACTATTATTGGCGAACGTACCGCTTCGTCATCTGTTCGAATACGCATACGAGACCAAGGGCCGGGAATATCAGCTGAAGATCTCGGTAATTTGTTTAAAAAATTCACCCGACTCTCGGCGAAGCCGACCGGAGGTGAACACTCCACCGGCCTCGGTCTCTCGATTGTCAAGAAGCTAGTCGAAGCGATGAATGGCGCCGTTTGGTGTGAATCTACCCCGGGAAATGGAGCGACCTTTGTCGTTGAGTTCAAAGAGCATACATAACTCCCACTCCTACTTCTCACCTAGGAGTTACTTTCCTTACCATGCGATTCCCGCCGTCGGGAGGAAAAATGATTTTCAATTGCTCATTTTTTTCCTTTGTCAGAACGGTTGGAAAATCCTAATTTGCCGATGTATAAATCAAGTATTTATTAACTTTATTTCAATACGAGGGTTTGATGAAAAATATCCGCTACTTTTTTTGGTGTTTTGTAGTTGTTGCCAGTGTGCTGACAGTCAGTGCCCAGACCGGATCGGTGAAAGGTACCGTGACGGACGCTAAGTCGAAAGAACCTCTTGCTTCCGCTACTGTTTATCTCCAGCCGCTAACTCAACGGTCCAATGATAAATCATTAGGT
Organism: Bacteroidota bacterium; assembly: GCA_052035765.1. Taxonomy (GTDB): domain Bacteria; phylum Bacteroidota; class Ignavibacteria; order Kapaibacteriales; family UBA961; genus JADJXV01. The sequence goes on along the minus strand of JBPOHH010000172.1, from coordinate 1,559 downwards.
AAAATCACGACAAAACAAGGGAATTTTGAATTTGTCAATGTACCGGTAGGTACGTATACACTCCGCGTTACTTATGTATCCTATGCATCATTTTCCAAAAAAATTGACATTATTGACAAGCAAACGGCGACGGTAAATGTCCCTCTGCAAATCGATGTCAAAGGTCTGAATGAAGTCGTCGTGACCGGTGTGGCTTCCCGCACGCAGAAAAGCGTTGCCGAAGTAGCCGTTTCCCGGGTCGATGCGACAGCACTCAATGATGCCAATGGATTTCAGGATGTATCTCAATTACTTGCCGGAAAAGTAGCCGGTGTACGCGCATCTTCCTCATCCGGCGCCGTTGGTCTCGGATTCCGCTTTGATGTTCGCTCCGGCGCCGGACTCAATGGCAACGGACAGCCGACTATTTTTGTCGACGGTGTGCGTATTGCTTCCGGGCTTTCTGATGCCGGTACAGGCGGACAGGATTTTTCGGATCTTGCGCTCCTGAGTCCGGAAAGTATTGAAAGTGTAGAAGTCCTCAAAGGACCCGTAGCATCAGCATTGTACGGTACTTCAGGTTCGAACGGTGTCGTACTCATCAAGACCAAGCGCGCTCTCGCCGGTACCCTCCCCAACTCCTATTCCGTTCAGTTCAAAACGACGCACGGGATCAACGAGCGTCAGAATGATTATACCAAAGAATATTCCCTCGGCTACGAAGATGCCAACCGTGTATTCCGCACGGGCAATATCTCCGCGCAGGCATTTACGATTGCCGGGAATACCTCATCCTTTAATTATCTCCTCGGCTATGACCGCCGTAATGAAGACGGGATTTTATCGACCAGTTCCTTTAATCGGGACGTACTCCGCGGGAATTTCACGGCCTTTGCATCCGACAAACTTACCTTTACGGTCAGCACAAGCTATGCATTCAGCAAAACGTATGTGCCGTATGGAGATAATACCGTCTTTGGGTATTTAGGCGAAACTCTCAACTATGGACCGAAATTCATCATTCCGGGCACGAATATCAGCGTCGGAGGCGCGTATTCCGGACTCGACAGCATCGCTATAGCATCATTAGTCAATGTGCGCCGGCAGCAGAGCTTTACCGGTTCGGCTGAAGTACTCTATCTACCGGTCAAAGAGTTATCCATCCGAGGTGTACTTGGTGTCAATACCGTCGGTGCATTTTACGAAAAGCTCGTGCCCGCTCAATATGACTACAGCAGATATGGAGTGATACGGGGTGATGTGTTCAAGTCGCAGAGTACGAGTAATTTCTATAACTTCGATGTATCGGCGACGTACTCCACTACTTTTGGGGAATCCGTTAAATCTTCAACCGTCGCCGGTTTGCAGGGATTTCTCAACAATAATTATGGTATATCGGTGGAGAAAGACAGCTTTCCATCGACCTCTATTACTGCTATCGGCTCGGGCAACAGATACATAGACGGTGATGAAGTCTTTGGCGACGCACGCTCGGGGGGACTTTTCGTGCAGGAAGAGCTCTCCTTTGACGACACGTATTTTGTGACCGCCGGTCTGCGCAATGACTATGCAAGCGCAAT
>JBPOHH010000409.1:0-15041 GCA_052035765.1 Bacteroidota bacterium | reverse complement strand
CCGAATCCGGGTATGCTTCTTGAAGCAATAGATGATTATTCTCTTGACCCGGAAGTTTCATTTATGATTGGTGACTCAATATCGGATGTACAGGCAGGGAAGTCGGCAGGATGTACAACCATCCTTATCGGAGATTACCACAAGACAAATATACCGGAGGCGGATTATTGCTTTGGTACGCTTGAAGAGTGTAGAGTATTTTTAAAAACGTATTTACAGTAACACATTATGAATTATTGGCTTGTAAAGTCCGAACCTTCCGTCTATTCCTGGGATCAATTCGTTCAGGAGGGGCGTACGTTTTGGTCGGGTGTGAGAAATTATCAGGCACGGAACAACTTAAAACTCATGAAAAATGGTGATCTTGTCTATTATTACCACAGTAATGAGGGATTGGAAATCGTTGGTATTGCGCAAGTTGTGCAGGAATTTTATCAGGATCCTACGACAGAGGATACTAATTGGGTTGTGGTTGACCTCCAGCCGTACGTTCGTCTGCACAAGCCGGTGACATTGCGCGAGATTAAAGCCAATGAAGACCTTAAGAGTATCAATTTGTTGCGTCAGGGTCGGCTTTCTGTAGTACAGATTACGACAGAGGAATTTTACAAAGTCCTTGCAATGGCTGAAAGTACGGAGCTTTTATTGTCTTAATTGATATGTGGGAGAATCATATCCTGAAGCACGCCATACCGTAGTCCTTTGGTACTAACGGTGCAGTGAGATGCAGAGGCATATTCTAGAATCGCCTTCAGTATCAATACTCCGGCAGGCAAAATATCTGCGCGCTTGGGATGAACGCCGGGCAAGAGTAGAATTTTCTCCAATGATAGCTGAGTGAGCATCGAACTCATCAATTCTACATCACTATACATAAGCTGATAGTTATGAATGGCTTCCGGGGCAAATTCTGATAACTTGAGAATCATCGCAGCAAGAGTAGTCGGTGTGCCGGCGACGGCCCGTATGGCGTACAAAGCGTCACGCGGCACAATAGAGAGCGCTTGATGAATCTCATGGTTCGCAAGAAAGATATTTTCTTTTGAGGGCGGTAATTCCTTGAAATACCGTTCCGTTAGTCGCACAGCTCCAATATCGATACTCGTTCTGTACTCGATTGCACCATTCTTCCCGGAAATCAATTCAGTGCTACCACCGCCAATATCGACAATGGTAGCAGGGAAGTCGTCCTCGATGCTCCCAAGAAAACAAAGCCGCGCTTCTTCATCCCCGGAGATCACTTCCACCCGTGCACCTAACGTCTGAGATAATCGATGGCATACTTCATCTCTATTTGCAGCATCCCGGAGGCAGCTTGTGCCTACTGCGCGAATACTATCCACGGCTAAACTATCGCACAACTCTTTATATTTCAATAAAATCGATTCAGCACGCAGAATGGCATCTTCCTGAATTCTTCGTAGAGAATCAACTCCCTGACCAAGCCGTGCAATGGAATGCTCATCTTTGATGACCGTTAGCGACCGATCATCAGGCAATCGTCCTGCAATAGTGAGCAAGATGGTATTTGTACCAATGTCAACCGCAGCAAGTGTTTGATTCATGATAAGTTATGCGGAGAATCGTATTGCAGCCCATTCATTTTCGACGACTGTTTCCTCGTGCGTAAATCCGGCAGCGACTGCTGACTCTATAATTTCCTCAATATCGTATTTTAGGATACCCGACACAATCAGGCAGCCATGCGAAGTGGAAAGGGAAGTATGTAGTTTCGGGAAATTCGGAATCAAGAGATTCCGATACAGATTGGCGCAAATACCATCCGATGCAGGAAGCTCTACGGTAAACACATCCGCCTGCAATGATTCGACGACATCCGAAACAGTATTAACAAGTATATTTTCCTGAGCATTATTAACAGACCATTCGTCATTATCGAACGCAAATACAGATCCTGCGCCAAGCTTCGCCGCCAGAATCGCCAGAACTCCGGTGCCCATACCGGCATCAATCCACGTCGATTCGGGCTTGACATTTTGTTCCATCAATCGGCACACCATACGTGTCGTCGGATGATAGCCGGTACCAAAAGACATTTTAGGATTGATAATGATCGTAATTTCTTGAGTGACTTCCTGTAATTTCCATTCAGGAGTAATTGCAACGCGTTCGCTGACAATGACCGGTGCCAAGGATTGCTCCCAGTCGGAATTCCAGTTTTTGTCTTCAATCACATCTTCCTTGATCACATGCACCGGAATATTCGAATGCGTGAGCTCGACGAGAATAGAGTCGCGGAGTTCGTGGCTGTAATCGAGCTGATGAAATGATATAATCATCTCATCCAAAGATTCTTCAATACCGATAAACGGATATTGTTCGAGTGAATAATACGCTAAGTCGAACTGTTCCTCAGGAATAGAGAGATGCAAATTGATGAATTTTTTGGGTATCATGAGTTATGTATAATGGACAATTGATGGTAGATTTGAATGTTATTTATACTAATATAATCAGCATTATGTAAAGTTAGACTAGTTTAAGGGAATGATATCATCGCACTCGGATTGATGCCAACAGTAAAAGAATTGATGTTCTTCCATTCGTTGTTGAATAGTAGTACTTCACCTTTGGTTGTATACTGTTTTGCATTGGCAATAAAAATAGTACCGTCGTACGGGCTCACATGTACTCCATACCAGTTTTCATTCGGCTTCGATGCTGCTACTATGTGCGGCTTCCTATTCGCGACTGTTTCAAGGATAGATAATCCTTGGCTGTTCAGCAGCAGCAGCGAGTCGCCTGTCGATGATAATGTAAAATTCTTGGAGACTTTATATGCCCAGCGTTTGGTTTCTCTCAACGTTTGAATATCAATCTCAACGATACCACCAAGGGAATCTCTGTCGAATCTTGGTAGATGCGTATAAAGTGCATATAGTAGATTCTTTTGTGAATTCAGTTGCAGGGATTGGACATTCGGACCTATTGGAATGACGGCAATTTCGGTATTGGACTCAACATCGACAACGCTGATTGACTGCGCCTTGATCTCGGGATGATCATAGGCATAGTCACCAAAGCCGGAATTTGCGACGAACACATATTTTGATGTCGAGACGATTGATTCAGGCGCATATCCGACGGGTATCATATCTTTTGTGATCGTAAAGGTCGTAGGATTGAATTGTGTCAAAGAATGGGTATGCAGGTCTGATATATACCCGATGGTATCATTGACGATGGTAAGATCGCGTGGTGCCCGCGTAGTACCTGGCAATACAATACGGGCTATAGACTTCCCTGTTGTAACCCTAAACACCTCGATTACCCCGTTGGACGTAATCGGTATATATGCTGTATCCCCTTTTATTTTCAATGAATTTCCAGTATCACCTAACGCTAGTCCGGGATTGGTCGCCTGATAGTAATCCTGTGATGTTACGAGTTGAGACGTAGTATAGGTATATCGCCAGAGTGTGGTGTTGTTCTGCCCGCGAAGCCCTTCACAAAGTATATACGCCCCCTTCCCTGCCGGTGTTAAATTCTCATTCGATGTACTCGCAGGATTGGGTGTCGAAACACAGCCTGAGAGAAGATTCAGGAGCATCGAGCCAAGACAAAGCGCATGAATTCCAAAAAAAGTTTTTACGGACATAGTATAAACGGGAATGTGGCATAGTGTGAATTGTCAAGAGTTCGTATATACAATGCGAACACCCCGGGCGGTAATTCATCTAAAGAATACCGGCTGCCTGTTCGTGAATTGATTGTGGTCTTCTGCAAGAGCGTTCCCGACAGAGAGTAGCATGCAATCTCGATATCTTTATTGGAATTTATGATGGCTGATTTTTGGGAGAACATTACGGAAATGGGAGTAGCTTCTTCGTTAGCTACATGTAATCCAACAACCGCGTCGAGGTCAAATCCTGTTGTAATGGGGTCATACAGGGGATGTTTTCGATTCAGGAGCATTGCAGAAATATCTGTTATACGGATAAAACGTACCGAATCGATACCGATGTCTGCCAGATCAAAACTGTCTCCACCGCTTTCAACAGGGTTAGCAGAGAATGCATTTCCATTGGTGGGCGAGATGCCGGCACATCCCTTGAAGGATAGACTATCAAATGGGAAAGCAACAAAATTAATTCCGTCTTGGCTAACGGATACGCGGGCTGGTTCGATAAATGTTTTCCCGAAATCAGCAGAGTAGAATGCATTTTCGAATACTATAAAATCTTTCCCGGGAGCATCAATCAGCACTTTCCCGCGGAAATGAAGCGTGATTTCGCCACCCATGCCCAGCGAACATATTTCTTCAGGACTAGTAGATGGTACATCTGTGCGTGCAGCACTATCCGGCATGCCGAAAATATTTCGGGGGAAATACTCAGATGATTGTCCGGAGTTTTGACCGACTCCGGGTAGAAAGGTAATTACCTCATCCACACCACAGACCACGAGTTGTGCCTGAATCGGTGTCTGAGACATACACACCAAGAAAAAGAGCGTGAATTTTATAAGAAATGGCGTATTTTTGCGCATAGAATAAACAAATAAACATACCTTAATTACTACGAAAGAAAAGATATGAAAGCAGAAAACAAGAGCCGATTACTGGCTATCGGAGGATTAATTCTCGTGGCATCGATTTCAAGAATACTGCCACATCCTCCTAATTTTGCTCCAATTACAGCAATGGCTCTTTTTGGAGGGGCTTATTTTACCGACAAACGGTTAGCGTTTTTTGTCCCCCTGATGGCAATGCTTCTCAGTGACTCCGTTATCGGATTTCACTCCACACAGCTCGTGGTGTATGCATGCTTTGCCCTCATTACTTTGATTGGATTCAGACTGCAAAATAACAAAACTGCAGGGAAAATCGCGCTGTCATCCATCGCCGGCTCCACTTTATTTTTCATTATTACCAACTTTGCTGTCTGGGCATTCGGTTCGTTTTATCCGCACACCTTAGCCGGCTTACTTACCTGTTATGCAGCAGGCATCCCGTTCTATGAATCTTCAGTTCTTAGTAGTCCGGCACTCAATACATTCTTGGGTGATATCATCTATACCGGTGTGTTCTTTGGTGCATTTGCGCTCGCCGAGAAGAAAATTCCAGCTCTTGCACGAGCATAAACAGACAATCCTACAAATAAAAATCCCCTTTTCGAATATGCATCGAAAAGGGGATTTTTATATTCAGCCATCCTATTTACTCTTGGTACTCGACCAAGAGGATGTAAAGGCGGTCACTGCCTTAGCGACTCCCGAGACGACAGAAGCTGCCTGCATGAGGGGTCCCTCGACTTTACTCTGTAGACGGGACTCAAGCTCATCGACCCGTTGCGCTACCGCATTGAAATGATTGAGTCCTGACTCGATGCTTTGAAGCTGTGAGTCAAGCAACGTGATTGTCGCCGTTGTTTGCTTCAGTGTTTGATTTGCACTCTCAAGTGTTGGTGCCAGATTTGCTTCAATTTTTGACACTATTTTGACCGTTTCATCAAGCGAGTGGGTAACCTGCCGAAAAAGTATGCGTGTATCTTTGAGAGCTAGAATAACATAGACACACATTGCAGCAAAGCATAATAATGCTATAATCCCAACGAATGCTAAGAGTTGTGGCATATAGAAATAATAAAATTATAAATTAACCCAGTTCAGTATCGACGTCGCCTTTTTGATTAAATTCCGAACGGAAGGCATCAATTCCCGCCTTAGCAGCATCTTTGACTCTTGCTGCATTCTCACCTACTGCATCTTTAGCCGTAGATGCACGATACTTTGCTTCCTGAATCATTTGTTCTGCATTATGCATCAACTGTTCAGCTTGTGAACGTGCATTATGGACAATCTTATCTGCCTGTACACGCCCCTGATTGACCACATTCTGTGCTTCGTCTTTCGCAGCCGAGACGTAATCTGCTGCTTTATCATAGAGCTCTCCGGACTTCCGAGCGATATCTTCCCGCAGCTCAACACCCGGCTTTGGAGCAAACAGCAAAGCTGTAATAGCTCCTACTGCTCCACCGACAATAGCGCCTAACAAAAATCCCTTTGTATAGGAATTGACAATTTCACTTTCTCGTTCCATGATTATCTCCTGTTGATAAATTAATAAATGTGTATTTCGAATATGTTCTACCAGTTGTCTTCCGGTACGGTAAGCGGTTTATTCTGAGCGCTGAGAATCATATCGGCAAATTCCCGAATTGCTCCGTTACCGCCACTGGCTTGACAAATATAATCTGCCAGCTCCTTAATCTGTGGCACCGAGTCTGCAGGACATGCCTTGACTCCTGCGAGCTTAAAAGGCGGAATATCATTAACATCGTCCCCAATATAGGCAATTTTCTTGAGAGGAAGACCAAGTGTATCGGCTAACTCCATAAGAGCGCGATATTTGTTCTTACTACCGAGGATAACATGCTTAATTTTAAGTTTTTTGGCCCTGGCAGTTACAATCGGCGAGGATTCGCTTGTCATAATTGCAGTATCAATACCGGCCAATTGAAGTAAGTTAATTCCCATACCATCACGGGTTGAAAATCGTTTAAGCTCTTCTCCTGCAGCTGAAAAATACATGGCACCGTCTGTCATTGTGCCGTCGACATCCATGACGAGCAGGTCAATAGTCTGTAATTTTTCGTGTAATATTTGCTCTTCCATTGATTTTCCCCTAAATTGCGCTCGTAATTGTGTACTATTCATGTGTTTCAGAGTACTGCCTGCATAAAGCTCCGAGAGTTATCAAAGCGTCCTCTGAATGCTAAATGTAATCTATCGTATGACTACCTCAAAAATAATTCCAACTTTTCGTGTTCTCTCGATTTTGACAGTATTTTCATTATTTTTCTATGGATGTCCGGCACCAAAAGACACTCCATCGACTCAAAACCCGAAGGCTGTCGTCCAAAATCCCACTCCGGTAGATACGATTCCCAAGTTCGACGGATTAGCGGCTTATTCATTGATAGAAAAGCAATTAAAGTTTGGCGCCCGTGTACCCGGCTCTAAAGCACATCTTCAATGTCGAGATTTTCTTCTCGGTGAATGTAAGCGCCTTTCGGATACTGCATTTTTACAAAGCTTTAAATCCGAAATCTACGGTAAGCCGATTCAGTTTTCGAATATCATCGCGTCGTACAACATACAGTCCAAAAAACGTATCCTCCTCTGCGCCCATTGGGATAGCCGACCACGATCTGATCAGGATCCGAACCCTGCCGACACCGCCAAACCATGTCCCGCAGCAAATGATGGCGCAAGTGGAGTGGCCGTGCTCCTCGAAATCGCCCGACATCTTCGCGAAAAAACACCCGAAATCGGTATCGACATCGTGCTTTTTGATGGAGAGGATTATGGATATGAGCACGATCTTTCCAACTATTTTATCGGATCACGACATTATGCAGGTTCACTTCCGTTTGCAAAACCCGAAAGCGCCATATTACTTGATATGGTTGGAGATAAAGAAGCTGTATTCAGGTTTGAACCTAGCTCGTATTCCTCCAACTCTGCTGCTATGACCAAAATTTGGCAAATTGCTTCCCAACGAGGATATTCATGTTTTCGGGCTGAGCAAGGCAATGGTGTCAGCGATGACCACGATATGCTCATTCAAGCAAAAATTCCGACGATTGACATTATTGACGTCAATCTTGTGGCTCATGTCGATAGCAGCCCCCGCCGCAAATATTGGCATACAACCCATGATACGATAGAAAACATTTCCTCTGAAACACTGGAAGCCGTTGGTCAGTCGGTACTTGAATACGTATACACGTATTAGACTACTTCAGGAATTCCCTCAGTGCTTTACCGGTAAGGGATTTTTTAGACTTGGCAACCGTCTCCGGCGTTCCGCTAGCTACCAGATATCCACCCTTTTCCCCTGCTTCCGGCCCAAGGTCGATGATGTAGTCGGCTGAGGCGATCACATGAAGATTATGTTCGATAATCACAACGGAATGTCCTTTTTCGACTAATTTTCTGAAACATTGCAAAAGCTTCGAGATATCGTCTAAATGTAGCCCCGTCGTCGGCTCATCAAAAATAAACAGTGTTCTGGATGCTGTTTCTGCATCGATATACGTTGCAAGTTTTACCCTTTGTGCCTCTCCTCCGGAGAGCATGGAGCTCGGCTGTCCGAGTGCAACATATCCAAGTCCCACATCAGCAAGAGCCTGAAGCTTATTGGTTACTTTTTTTATACCGTTAAAAAATACAAGCGCTTCGTCGACAGTCATCGCCAACACATCTATAATACTTTTTCCCTGGAAGAGAATACTCCTTGCTTCACGTTTGTAGCGCGATCCCTTACAGGACTCACATTGGAGGGTAATATCCGGTAGAAATTGCATTTCTACTGTTACTGAACCACTGCCTTCGCACACTTCACATCGACCGCCGGGCACATTAAACGAGAAAAACCCGGACCACCACCCCATTTGTTTTGCTGCCTGTGTACTTGCAAATACATCCCGAATTGCATCAAATGCTTTCGAATAGGTTGCAGGAGTCGAGCGTGATGAAGCTCCGATCGGAGACTGATCTATCATCTCGATAAAATCAATATCATTGCCGCCTTCGATATATTCACATGCGCCGACGGTGCCGTTATAGCTTGTTCGCATACGTTGTAAATTACCGTAGAGCACATCATGGATGAGTGTGCTTTTGCCTGAACCGCTGACGCCGGTGACAACAGTGAGTGTATTGAGCGGAATTTCAATAGTATCACCTTTGAGATTATTCTGTATCGGCTTGTGGATCTTCAACGCTCCAATCCCCTTCGCTCGTTTTTCGGGAAAATCTATTGATTTTTTACCCGAGAGATATTGACCGGTAATCGAGTCGTTTGACTGTAGCATATCTTCCACATTACCCGAATACATCACCTGACCACCATGCTCTCCTGCCCTTGGTCCCATGTCGATTACATGGTCAGCATGCCTGATAATCTCCGGATCGTGTTCGACGACTACTACAGTATTGCCAATGTTTCTAAGCTTGAAGAGTAGACTCAGCAGCCGCTCCGTGTCACGTGAATGGAGCCCAATACTTGGTTCATCAAGGACATACAGCGTACCAACTAACGACGACCCCAGCGAAGTAGCTAAGTTAATCCGCTGAGATTCCCCACCGGAAAGTGTATGCGAGAGCCGGTCAATAGTCAGGTAGCCAAGACCGATATCCACCAACAAATCCAGTCGCCATCTAATCTCTCTTAGTATTTGCCCGGCAATGGCAAGCTGATGCTTACTTAATTGAATTCCATGAAAAAAAGCATGTGCATCTTCGAGAGTAAATCTGACGATTTCCGGAATATTTTTACCTTCGATAAAAACCTGACGGGCGGATTTTCTCAGACGCGAACCATGACATTGCACACACTTGCTGTATCCTCTGAATCTGCTGGCAATTACTCTGAAATTCATTTTGTGCGGGTTATCATCGAGCATCTTAAAGAAACCCACTACACCAAAATAATCACCGCCGTCTCCATTCCAGAGGATATCGAAATGTTCTTTCGACAGTATCGCCACCGGAACATCGACAGGTATGTCATTGCGCTTGCAGCAAAGTAGCAGGTCCTCGTAGTAATCACTGAAACCTGTCATGGTATACGGCACTACCGCTCCTTTTTTGATAGATTTCGAACGGTCGGGAATCACCAGATCTTCGTCAATTCCCATGCTTCTCCCGGATCCTGTACACCGCGGACATGCTCCGGATGGACTATTAAACGAAAACAGTCTCGGTTCGGGCTCTTTATAAAGTATCTGGCAATACGAGCACTCATATACAGTACTGAAATGGAAATCCTGAGCTGAAGTGAAGTTTTTCACCGTAATCTTACCTCCACCCATGCGAAATGCCAGCTCAACAGAGTCGGTAAGTCGGGTTTTGGTCTCGGCGTCTTTTTTGAATACAAGGCGGTCAGCTATGACGAGGATATCTTTGTCTTTAAGTTTTTTTGGCAACGTATCTTCTTGTATATCAATAATATCCGTCATACCTCTCAGCATAATGCGCGTGAATCCGTTCTCGACAAGTGTATTGAGTCTTGCCGGTAATTTATCATCACTCTCCGGCAAAGGAAAGAGTATATACACCCGGTCACCTTCTTCAAATTGCAGTGATTCCACTGCAGATTGTGGTGAATCTTTGCTGACGACTCTCCCGCAGGTACACACTGTCGTACCGATTCTTCCATAGAGCAAGCGCAGGTAATCATAAATTTCCGTCGTCGTGCCCACGGTCGAACGTGGGTTACGGGCAAAGCCACGCTGTTCGATAGCTATCGCAGGCGGCAGTCCGGTGATCGAATCGACATCCGGCTTGGTCATGCGCTCCATAAACTGACGTGCATACGCTGAAAGCGATTCGGTGAAACGGCGCTGCCCCTCCGCATAAAGTGTATCAAAAGCAAGCGAAGACTTACCCGAACCACTCACACCGGAAATTACGGTAAAGGCATTCCGAGGAATATCGACTGAGATATTCTTGAGATTATGGACTCGTGCGTTACGGATGGAAATGACGGAAGACGATCGTGTACCGGGTGTGGACATTGGGGTTTTGACAGGAGACTTTTTTTTCATAACATACAATATATAAAGAGCTTTATTCAGCCGGAGAATCAAATTATTCTAGATAGTATTCACACAAAATGAGCTTACTCGGTTGGCTTTTGCTGCGAACCTGTTTCAGAGTCCTGATAGAGAAAGAACACAGCATCCTCCATTCCCATAAAGTATGGAAGAGTTGCATTAAATCCGGATACGTCAAGCACATCCTGTACATTAGATTTGAGAGACGAGAGCGCTAGCTTGCCTTTGGCAGCACGAATGGTCTTCATGCCCCACAGCAGTACGCGGAGTCCTGCACTCGAAAGGAAATCGAGATGCGAGAAATCGATGAGAAGTTTTTGTTCTTTTTCACCAAGAATACGTTGGAGCTTTTCTTCGAGCTCACTTGCTGTATTGCTGTCGAGCCGGCCTCGCACCTCAAGTACGGTCACGCCATCTTGTTTACGTTCAATCATTTCCATAGATTTTCTTTCCAATAGTTAATAATGTAATTATTCGTTCTACAATGACATTCGTTTAAATATTCGTTCCGGAATGAGCTTGATGACCAGCATTATCCATCGCCAAAAAAATGGAAGATAGACCACGTTTTTTTTCTTCAGAATCGCTCCATATATTCCACCGGCAATAGACTGCGGCGATGCAAACAGCAGATTCTTGGGAATCTCTGCTGTCATCGGAGTATCTACAAATCCCGGCTTGACGGTCAGTACCTGTACATTCGATACAGCAAGACGCTGTCGTAAGCCCTGCATGATTGCTGAGATGCCCGCCTTTGCAGCCCCATAGACATAAATTCCCTTTCGACCACGGTCGCCTGCGACGGAGGATATGGCTACGAGCGAACCCGATTTTTGTATTTCAAAATACTCTGAAAAGGCAAGAGCATAGCCTAGAAAACTCGTACAGTTAATCGTAAACTCCCGGAGAGCATAGTCGAAATCATGGTTGGCACGAGCTTGGTCTGTGAGTGAACCATGTGCGATGATAACACAGTCTATTGTACCGAGCGAATCGAGCGCCGACGAACATAGCTTCTTTGCATCCTGAGGATCTAACGCGTTCATACTACAGGTATATACTGCACCAGCTCCCCTGCTCTTCAAGTCATCAGCACAGGATTTCAGGCGCTGCTGATTGCGTCCTGCGAGCACGAAATTTGCGCCTTCTTGCGCAAAAAGTACGGCAGTTTGATGGGCAATTGCAGATGTAGCACCGATAAGTACGATATTTTTCAATGTGTCAATTTATTAGTAAGTAATCTGTTTTGTGACCCTTAACCAAAAGTCGGACATGCATCGTGGATCGATATACTGTACAAACTTCTGCCATTGCGGGAAATAGTGCCGAAAGCTGTCCGGGCTCATGCGCGCATCTTTCGCCGGGTAGACGGCTCCCCCCGCCTCGGCAACAATCTCATCAAGGGCAGATAACAGCTTCAGAGTATTTTCGCCGTTATTCCCAAAATCCAATGCAAGGGTGATACCCGAACGTGGAAAGGACATCATACCAAGCGAAGGTAGTGTGCCGAATGTTTTGAGAACGGACAAAAACGAACCTTCCCCGCTTGCGGCAATTTTCCGGAGTATCATCTGTATGGCAGTGCTGCCTACTTCCATTGGTACAAGACACTGATATTGAAAGAAACCTCTTTTGCCATACATTCTATTCCAATGGAGAATCGAGTCGAGCGGATAAAAAAACGGTTCGTAGGATATTGAATGTTTTGTTATGTCATTCAACTGTTTGTGAAAATACAACTCATTGAATATTTTAACAGTTACATTATTCAACATACTATCCGGAGCGTTCATCGGAAATAGAATTTTCTTCTCTCGCGGTATCTCAAGTGGACCCGGCACAAGTGAGTGATTACCCCGAATAAAAATACCTCTTCCCTGTTTGCTTTGCCGTGCTGTACAATCAATCCAGGATACAGTGTATTCATAGTCATTTTCCGAGTCTTTTGCTATGGAGAGGAATTCGTCAATGCTTCCAAATTTACAATTTTCGGCTTCAATTATAGGTGAATATATTTTTTTCAGCTGAATTGCCACTTTGGTAATAATTCCTGTAAGCCCAAGTCCGCCAATGGTTGCCGAAAACCAGTCACTATTTTCCGTTGGTGTACAAATCATTAGTTCACCGGTAGAACGCAGAAGGTCAAATCGCAGAATATGATGTCCGAAATTTCCTGCTTTGTGATGATTCTTACCATGGACATCATTGGCAATTGCACCGCCGATAGTGATGTATTTTGTACCCGGTGTCACCGGTACGAACCAGCCCTTGGGAAGGCTGACGCGGAGAAGCTCATCAATCGTAAGCCCGGGTTCACAAATGAGTACACCGGTTTCCGTATTAAAATCTATAATCTTGGACAACGATGCCATATCTATCACGCTCCCGGTAGATGTCAGACAGCTGTCCCCATAGCTTCTCCCTTTGCCGTAGCAGAGGTAAGTACCCTCGGAGGGAGGAACTATCTCATCCAACCATTGAGGAGAGTAGACCTGAAGCGGTCGGGCAGTCTGCAATCTCCCCCATGCTTGATAGGTTTTCATTGAATACTTATAGTTATAAAGCACATACGACGATTGTTATCAACATCGCTATCACCACATAGCTCGCTTTATCTTTCACTGTAAAGAGTATCGGATCATCATGCATGAGTCCCCGATGAGCGACGAACCATACCCGAAGTATCCAATACAACAAACAAATTCCGACTCCCCAGAGTAATTGTGGATGCCGGTAAAGTGCCGTCACTTCGCGACTATTAATATATAATGCAAATATCAGCACCGATACCAGACCACAGGATGTACCCACCGAACGGAGCAAATCAACGTCCCCGACAGTGTAGGCGCGTCCGATAGCTGCTGTCTTGTTTTCTGCACGTAAAGCGACAAGATCAGAATATCTCTTTACGAATGCAAGACTTAAAAAAATAAACACAGAAAAAGCAATTAACCATTGAGAAATCAGGACATCCCCGGCAATTGCACCTGCGAGTAAACGGAATGCATAGAGACCTGCCAGAAGTAATACATCGACAATTGCGATTTTTTTAAGCAATACCGTATAGCAGGCAGTGATTGCAAAATACGCTGATAATACAAGGGTAAAGTCTTGTGATACAAACAGATATGATGTTCCAAATGCGAAGAGTAGCAATACCGGAATGAGCAGTACCCCCATCGGAATCGGCAGTTTACCCGAAGCAAACGGTCTGTTTTTCTTTCGTTCATGAAGCCGGTCAGACTCCAGATCCAGCAGATCATTGAGAATATACACCGACGATGCAGTAAGTGAGAAACAAAGAAATGCAATTCCGGTCGTTTGCAGTAGATCTGTCTCAAAAAAACGGTGTGCCAGCACAAGTGGTACGAAGAGAAGGATGTTTTTTACCCATTGATATACTCTCATCGCTTTAACTATTGCCAGCAGACTAAATGGCTTACTTTCAAGCACTTCTACTGATGAGTTGCAGCGGCGTACTTTTTCGGTAAATCCCGGACCCGACGTGACAACGAGCGCATGCTCCGAAGCCGCCCAGATTGGCAGGTCATCTGTTGAGTTGCCGATATAATCAAAAGGCTGACCCTGCGTGTACGTTTGTATGGATTCAAGCTTTGATGCACCTGAATTATTGATACTGCTTTTTGTGGCAAGGACTGCATCAAAAAGACCGAGATAGTCAGCAATCGAAGTGGCAACCTGTTCATCGGTCGCTGTTGCGAGGATGATGGTTCTTCCTGCGGCTTTTTCTCGGTGTATAAAGGCAAGTACTTGCTGATTGTAGGGTAATGATTCGGGGTTAAGGGTAGTTCGGACAGCCACCCGGCGCTTTAGATAACTCTTCCCTCTTCCGATCCACAGCGGAATCATGAATACCGCCAGAGGATTGCTGCGCAGTAGCAGAAGCAGTCCTTCCCACAGGCAGTCGGACCGTATCAGTGTTCCGTCGAGATCAACAAAGAGAGGAAGTAGGCGTGTATGCGGTTGAGTAGATAAACCCATGTAATGTAATAGTCGTTTGCGGAGATAGTACTGTGCATTTCAGCGTATACAGGGCTCTGCTTCGAGTGGAAGTATGCTCGTGTGTCGTATACTGCATCTCAACGTGTTGTCTTCAATAGTACGTACATTTGCTTGAGATATCACCACAACGTTAATATTTGTACATCAGTTAGCTTAAACACTTCACGTAGAATCTGTTTGCTTTCTTCAACGAGCTGCCTGTCATGTATTAATGCTTTCAGATCCTTGATTGCACCTGTACTACTTTCATCTGAGTTAGCCGCGGCATCCATTGCCCATGCTTCTTTGTACTCATTGATGGCTTCATTTATGCTACCAAGCCGCAAATGTGATAGTGCGATTCGATATCTGCCGGACACCTTCTTCGGATTAATTTTTAATGCTCTTTGAGAGTATTCTATACAATCCTTGAATTGATTGGTTCGATAACAATTC
>JBPOHH010000735.1:0-12796 GCA_052035765.1 Bacteroidota bacterium | reverse complement strand
CGTGCAAATCCTTCATATCTATCAGTTTTACCGGTTTTTACAACTGTATTGACCACACCACCGAGTGCACTACCGTACTCTGCAGAAAATGCACCCGTCATGACTTGAACTTCTTCGACTGCAGAAGCACTAACGGTAGGGGTATAATTAAACCCACCGTTACCGAATCCTCCGGTAAATTGATCACCAACATCAAGTCCGTCTACTTTGATTTGTGTTTCACTTGAACGGCTTCCACGTACCTGGAATCCACCACCATCGACCTGAACACCTGCTTTGAGTGCAACAGTTTGTTGTACTGTTTCACGGGCTACTTTGGTCATTTCATCTCCACTTGTTGCGCGGACTGTTCCAATTTGATCCTTATGAACAAGTTCTTTTATACGCGTATCTGTGAATACAATTTCTTTGGTTTGAAGTGTTGATTCTACCATCTTAACAGTAATATCTGTTGTTTGATCAGGAGAGATTTTAACATTAGTGGTATAATCTTTATAATTGACCATTTTTACCAACACATTGTAACTTCCGGCATTGATATTCGAAATAAGAAATGTGCCGTTCAGTTTTGTATTTCCCCCTCTGTTTGTACCATTAATACGGATGGACGCTCCGGCCAATGGCTTACCTTTATCATCTACCACTTTACCGGATAATATCCCTGTAACTCCCGCATAAGCGGCAAGTGGGCTTAAAATCGCAGTACATATTAGAAAAAGTAGAGTACGTTTCATACTTTTCTCCTTAATTAATTAAAAAAATAATAGTATAATTTAAATGCTAAATAGATAGTTAAAATGCTGAAGAATGCTATAAAAAAAGCAGATTTCATGCATAAAATCTGCCTCCGTTGTCAAAAATACGCTTTCAAAACTGTTTTTACGAACACACCTCTTTCAAAACGAAGGAAAGTCCCTCCTATTCCGTATCGTTTAGTCGTAGACTGGCAAGTAATAATCAATGTATTGTATCCGGAATAAGAAAATTTCGGCGAGAGGAAAGTTGATTCAAACAATGTCAAACTTAGGCTCAGGGATAATGCTAGTTGTGAAGAATAATTTTGTTGCCAGAATACTTTAGAACAAACATTCATAATACCAATAACCACCTAATAAGCACAATAGACATGTTAAAATATCTCCGAAAATAAGAAGAATTAACCCATGTTGCCAAACTTTAATTTTTAACACTTCTTTTACATTTACTTACATTTGGAGAATTAAAATTTTATTTGCATACCGTATACGAATGAAAAACCTGTCGTAAAATCAATTGTTTTCCCGGTAATCAACGGAGCATGAACAATAAAAGAAGATGCTTCAGCTCCGAGAGTAAATGCTATATCTGAATAGACATTGTATTTGGCATACGCTCTGGTGTATGCCATCGGTCCATCAGTGGAACCGCCCACTCCCAGCCTACCATTGAACGATACATTTCCCGTATTAAGCAATGTATGTTCATAAAAAGCCGCACCCCAGTACATGTTCTTATCTATAGAATAGGCTACTTTTTTTTCTTCGTAGCTATTTGTCATACTCGAGGAAGTTCTTTCAGCCGATGCATCATTTGCACCTGGAGATGGGTCATCCATTCCCAAGATTTTGTTTGAAAGCTGTGATGTAGTCGATTTGGACACCAGAAACGTACCGCCATCTTGATATGAATATCCAAAATACCCTATTTCGACCCCCACCCTGTTGTTATCTCCCAATGAATATGCAATACTTTGAGAAATATTTGCCGTTGTGTTTGAATGATTTTCAGGTAACGTTATCATGGTTGAAACGAAGGTATTTACTTGAATATCTGTTTGATTGTTCCCATCCGATTTAAGAACCGGGAGCAGAGATCTAAAGCTTGGCGTAGGTAACGAAGATGCAACCGTTGTGTAAGAATTAATCGTACGGGACTGAGGAGCCGGCGTGCTCGTACCTTGCTCGGTCTGAGATTGTGCTTCATTGGCAAATGCAATTGAGGCGTTACCAAGAACAGTACTTTCTGTTGAATTTTCGGAATCGTTCCCGGCACTACTGAAATTTACTGATTCCTGCGATTCTGCAGTAATGGTAAGGCTCACTTGAGGTCTATTCGATACGGATGATGAATTGGCATGATGAATTCCCCTGCCTGCCGGACGACGTATTGGCAGAAGTGTTGATTGCGGAGACAATTGAACATCCTGTGTTGTTTCTGTAGATTCTGCATTTCCAGACGAGTATATAAACGATTCATCACTAAAAGGTAGCACCATTAAGAGCAGCAATATAGCCACAGCGGATGAAAAATTACGAGTTTTTTTCGTCGCTAGGGATTGTCCGGATTGTGATACTTTAGATGGTAAATCTTCGAACTTGGCACTGATTAATTTTTCTGTAGAGTCGAATAATTCGACCGGTATCTCCATTGATGCAGCATCTTCTTTCATTAAGAAATGAACCATAGTTGCAGCATCGAACTCTTCTTTTATCTCAGAATGTTCTGACAACAGACGGCGTAGCTCACTATCTTCGTCGTGCGACAGGTCGCCGTCTAAATATTTCGATATTAACAAATTATGATTCATACCACTCCTGTACCACTGGTGCTAAAATTTTCTTGAGAAGTAATCTGGCACGGTGAACTCGAACTTTTGCCAACGATAAATCAATCCCTACAATTGATGCTATTTCCTGATAGGAGTATCCTTCATATTCTCTTAGAATTGCTGCCTCTCGGAGCTGCACAGGCAACATCATCAATGCTTTTTCAATGCAATTCTTCATACCGACATCTGTTTCTCTGGGTTGGATAGTCTCACCATGTAATTCTTCATCATATTCATCGTGCTTTTTTAAAGAGCGTAGATGATTGAGACATACTCTCCGTGCAATCATAAATAACCACGCCGGGAAATGGTCACCTCTAAATTCTGCATGATGCTCAAAAACTTTGATAAATGTCTCCTGAAAAGCATCCTGCGCTGAATTTTGATCTCCTACCATGCGTAAACAAAACCTATAAACACTTTGAGAATGATATCTGTAGAGTACCTGAAAAGCTGTAGAACTACCGGAGCGGAACCCTCGGGTCGCTTCCAGCAGCTCTTCTTCACTCGGCTTTCTAGGTGCTAATGACATGATATCTCTCCAATATACATTTAATTTACTTCGGCCTCACTTCAACAGACACACTGATGTAAAATTAAGTTACAGCAGTATGAATCTTTTTTTTACAACATGCGTAGCTAGACGGTTCTGCTGATAAAGTACAAACTAACGGCTAATCTACAAACAAATACGGCTTCCAATTTTCATCGGCAGTATCCATAAACTGCTTCAGAAATATGACATGATGGGGTCGTTTGGGCACACTCAGCAGCTTCATCTGCGCTTCTTCCGGTGTTCTGTTACCCTTTCGATTATTACATTTTACGCATGCCGCCACTAGGTTTTCCCACGACTCGATACCACCTTTTGATTTCGGGATAATGTGATCCAAAGTCAAAGGTGTAGACCCTGAGGCACAATATTGACATTTGTAATTATCGCGCCTCAAGATGTTTTTCCTCGAGAGTTCGATTTTTTTAAAGGGTACACGAATGTAGGCAGATAATCGAATGACACTCGGAAATGGATATGTTGCGTATACAGATCGCAAGACCTTGTGTTCGCGTTCAACGACAACTTCTGCTTTTAACATAAACAACAATAAGATCGCTTTTTTGACATTACAAACACTGACTGGCTCATAACTTTGGTTAAGAACCAATACTTTGTTGCTCAGCGATGTCTTCTCGCCTCTACTGCTGTTGGGAGTATAACCGCTGTTGTGCGAATGTACTACCTGTGACAATGATCCGGATTTCGTACAGAATGCCGCCTCCTTTTGTCATGTAATGTAGATATTTTGTGTTGAAACACTCTAAACTTACGAAAAAATGCCTTAACTTTGCCTTTCATATTTATGTAATTCTTACATTTCTTACTACCGTAACACATTCAACATATTCGAATATTATTATTTATGAAGAAATCAGCTATCCTGGCATTAGAGAATGGAACAGTTTTTCATGGTTTTGGGTTCGGAAATCTCGATGCAGAGTCAAGTGGAGAAGTTGTCTTTAACACTTCCATGACCGGCTATCAGGAAATTATGACCGACCCGAGCTATAAGGGTCAAATCATGACCTTCACCTATCCTCATATTGGTAATTATGGAGTAAATGACGTAGATATAGAGTCTGCAGCTGTACATGCCGAAGGAATGATTGTCAAGGAATACTCAGCAAATTATTCTAATTTTAGGGCTACTAAATCTTTAAGTGATTGGCTCATTGATAATAACAAGCTAGGAATTGAAGGAATAGATACACGAATGCTCGTGAGAATATTACGGTCAGAAGGTTCTATGCGAGGTGTAATATCAGCCAAAGACTCTGATACCAAGGTGCTTATCGAGCGTGCTCGTTCCATAGAATCAATGGAAGGTCTCGACCTCACCGGCAGAGTCACCTGTCAAACGAGCTATCATTGGTCAGGAGAACGTGAGGAATTTACACTCCCACCGATGGCACATCAATCACGTTATAAAGTAGCGGCTATAGATTATGGAATTAAACGCAATATTTTGAGAAGGTTATCCGATTATGGCTGTGATGTGACCGTCTTCCCTGCACATACTTCTGCGGATACAATATTAGAGTCCAATCCGGACGGTATATTTTTATCTAATGGTCCGGGTGACCCCGCAGCAGCAGTGTATGCTATTCAAACAATCAGAAAGCTCGCCGGTAAAAAACCTATCTTTGGTATTTGTTTAGGTCATCAATTACTTGCTTTGGCCTATGGCGCTAGTACATATAAGCTGAAATTTGGTCACCGCGGAGCGAATCATCCGGTAAAAAATTTACTTACCGATAGAATCGAAATCAGCTCACAGAATCATGGCTTTGCCGTTGACTTAACGACACTACCGGAAGACCTCGAAGCCACCCACATCAATCTTAACGACAATACACTCGCTGGAATCAAGCATCGGGACTTACCTATTTTTTCTGTGCAATACCATCCTGAATCTTCACCGGGTCCGCATGATTCGGATTATTTGTTCCAGCATTTTATCAGCTTGATGGCAAGTAGCTGACCCTGGGAACTCATCTTCGGGCTTGCCCTCCTCCCTTCAGGGATTAAAGACGTACGCTTGTAGGTAACTATCTGTCTTTTATCCGCATGGCGAGCGTATTTGCTCGTTTTTTCATGCTGAGAATTATCATTTCTCACTCTCTTACTCTATCGTTACGTGCCAACGTAGTGCGGTTTTCCGTATTTTTGTAAAGTTAGATTGTCATTTTTTATATTATTTGTTAAGGATTTATGAGTATTGCAACACGTTCTGATATGAGGAACATCGCTATTATAGCCCACGTTGACCACGGAAAGACCACTTTAGTTGACCACCTCTTACGCCAGTCCGGCACTTTTCGCGCTAATCAAATTGTCGCTGAACGCATTATGGATTCGAATGATCTTGAGCGTGAAAAAGGTATCACCATCATGGCAAAGAATGCCGCGGTGCATTGGAAAGGTAAAAAAATCAATATCGTTGATACTCCCGGTCACTCGGATTTTGGCGGTGAAGTTGAGCGTATTCTCAGCATGGTCGATGGAGTGTTGCTCTTAGTCGATGCTGCAGAAGGTCCTCTTCCGCAGACTCGTTTTGTGCTCAAAAAAGCACTCGAATTGCATTTGGTGCCTATTGTTGTGATCAATAAAATAGACCGTTCAGACGCTCGTGCAGCAGAGGTTTTGGATGAAATTCTGGAGCTGTTCATCACCTTAGGTGCTGATTACGATCAGTTACACTTCCCTGTTATTTATGCCATCGCTCGTCAAGGGATAGCAAAACGCTCCCTCGAAGATGATTCTACTACTCTAGCTCCGTTATTTGATACTATCCTTGAATCAATTCCCGGCCCCAAGCACCAGCCGGAACACCCGTTCCAAATGATTGTCACTTCCCTGGGTTGGAGTGACTATGTCGGACGTATTACCATCGGACGCATCCATTGCGGTAAAGTCAAAGTCGGTGATTCCGTTGCATTAATACATATCGACGGTACAATGGAACAGCAAAAAATCACCAAGATGTATGCCTACGAAGGCGTTAATCAAGTGGCAATTGAATCTGCAGAAGCCGGTGAAATAATTGCATTCTCAGGATTTGAGAATGTGTATATCGGTGAAACGATTTGTGATGCAGCAAATCCTGAAGCACTTCCTTATGTAAATGTTGAAGAGCCCACTATTGCCATGTACTTCTGCGTAAACACTTCCCCTTTTGCAGGCCGAGAAGGGAAACATGTCACGACTCCAAAACTAAGAGAACGTCTCTACCGAGAATTACGGATGAATGTCGCCCTGCGTGTCACCGATACGGATCAGGCAGATGTGTTTAAAGTATCCGGAAGAGGTGAATTACAATTAGCCATCCTGATTGAAACCATGCGTCGTGAAGGCTATGAGTTCGCCGTGTCGAAGCCCGAAGTACTTATGAGACGAGATGAAAATGGTGTGTTGGTAGAACCAATCGAACATGTTCTCGTTGATGTTCCCGATAAACACGTTGGCACCGTTATCGAAATCCTCGGAAGACGCAGAGGTGAAATGGTTAACATGATACCTCAGGGTGACATCATTCGCGTCGAATTTTATGTACCGGCTCGTGGACTCATCGGGTTTCGGACGGAATTTCTCACTTCTACACGCGGTGAAGGAATTATCCATCATACGTTTCATGATTTTCAACCCTACAAAGGTGTTATCAGCGGACGCACCAAAGGCTCTATGGTCTCAATGGAGAATGGTACTGCTACCGGATACTCTCTCGAAAGCGTACAGGAACGTGGCGTACTCTTTATAGAACCCGGTGTAGATATTTACGAAGGTATGGTCGTCGGTGAAAATGCACGCGAAGAAGATATCCAAGTCAATCCATGTCGTGCTAAACACTTAACCAATATGCGCGCAAGTGGATCTGACGGAATTATCCGCCTCGAAACACCACGTAAAATGAGTCTTGAGCAATTCATTGAATTCATTGAAGATGATGAATTACTGGAAGTGACACCGGTCACAATTCGAATTCGTAAAAAAATTCTTGATACCAATCTTCGGCTGAGAGCACAGAAAAAGCAAAAAGCTCTCGATGAATCGGTGGCTTAAAATATCGAGAGTAAATATTCGTGAAAATACACTCAACCTCAAAGTATTCTAGAATGTTATTTACTTACTTTACAGGAAAAACACATGCGGTCGTTTTCAATTGAAAGCAATGGTCGGCTTGAAAACACAGCCATCTATTATAATGGTGAGCAACTCGGCGGAATCAAAGAAATATTCCTGAATCTAGATGAAGACGGAACATTTGACGCCGTACTTCGTTATGAAGGCACGGATAAGAATATGTATACCAAACAAATCTTTCACGATTATTTCGAGAATGTGAAAATCCGCCCGGCTGCGTATGATGAAGAAGAAGCTCAGAATCTTCAGCTCCTCACTATCGAAAGTGATGGTGATATCGAAAATACTGTTGTCTTTAGAAATGAACAGCCTCTCGATGGACTGATTTGTCTACTCGTACATATTAAGAACGGCTCGGCAAAAGAGAGCGGTATAAAATCCCTTTTCAGCAGAGCTCCTGTTTCGTCTGATCCGATAACATTTAGAGCTGAGCTTACTTTTAGAAATGATGATGGTTCCACTGATGTTGAAGGAGTATTTTCGTGAAAATTAACAACACTTCCGGCTATGGATTAGTACTAATCCTTCTAGCAGTCTTTACATTTGTCGCTTCTCCGATTATTGCAGATGCCAAAGGCAGCTTTGGCGGCAGCCGCGGTAGAAGCAGTAGCAGCAGAAGTTTTGGAGGCAGCCGCGGCAGCGGTGGCAGCAGCTTCGGTAGCAGTCGCAGCAAATCTTATACTCGGCCAAGCAGACCTTCGCCATCGTTTGGACGCTCATCTTCTACTCCTTCCTCACGTTCGTATTCGACACCTCGGTCCAGTTTTGGAGGTAATCGATTGAATTCAGGACAGGATTATACGAGATCGTATGGCATTCCCCGCCAAAGTACACCTATGTCCCTGCGTAACAATCAGGGGGTGAATCAAAATTATGTCGTTCATAATTA
This sequence comes from Bacteroidota bacterium, assembly GCA_052035765.1. Taxonomy (GTDB): domain Bacteria; phylum Bacteroidota; class Ignavibacteria; order Kapaibacteriales; family UBA961; genus JADJXV01. The sequence continues at coordinate 4,624 of JBPOHH010000735.1, read as the reverse complement.
TGGTGGACGCGGCGATGGATTTATGATGGGCTATATGATGGGAAGCGTTCCGTTTATGTGGCATACTCCATTTCATCCTGCTTATTATTATTCACGACCGAGCTATGTGACAAATCCTGACGGAACGGTCGAGGTATACCCTCCTACCTTTTCCTTTATGACTCTCTTCTTTACGTTGATTATTGCCGGCGGTGTGATCTTCTTGATAGTAGTTATTGTCCGTAGAAGAAGGGCTGTGCTTGAATCTAATTCATCTTTTAGCTAACACTAAACATCGAAGTCAATATTAAAAAAGCGTGATGAAAATCACGCTTTTTTTATTGCCTTATCAGACAGAATCAGACAAAAACGGTATGCTTGTCCTACAAAAAGTAACTTTTATGCCGTATAATTATTTTATAAAACAAATTCTTTTTTGTCGGCTTTCGGACTACAAAATATTTCCTTATGTTTGTTTTGAAGTTCCAACATTCATGCAACTACTCTATGATTAAAAAATGCTACGCGCTCGTTATTGTATTGATTTGTTCGCCCCTGATTTCTTTTGCAGAAGACCTGTCGACTGATTCACTGTTACGTACTCAACGGGGTCCGTATTCTATCGGGGTCTTTGGAGGCTATTCTATTATTTGGAATACAACTACTCTGTCAGTTCTACCCGAGGCTACAGACTGTGGCATATTTACCAATGGGAAATCGAATGGTATTTTTGCTGGACTTACGTTTGACTATAAGCTATTACCCGGCTTTCTTCATACCAGCGGTCGCTTGCTCTATTCTTCCAGACCAGCGACTCTAGAGACCGATAACTCTCCTTTCGAGATTCTTGACCCTTCGACCAATCTCTATGTTCCGCTGGTGCGTCATCATGTCTATTCAGCCAATCTGCAATATATCCTTCTTGACCTTGGTCTGAAGCTTTATCCTGTAAGTGAGCTTCCTATTTATTTACGAGGAGGATTTGATGTAGGTAACCCCATTATTGGTAAAGATTTCACACAAACAGAAGAAATTGTATCCCCTAATGGTGTGTTGTTTCCGGACGGAAAACGGAAACATACAGTCGCTGCAGGGAAAATCCCAGGCGTCAGTACCGCCTATGGAGTACTAGCCGGAATTGGAGCTGAAATTGAGTTCCAACCGGATATCTACATCTATCCGGAAGTCTCATACCGATATGGAATAGGTTCCATCCTCTCTTCTGCCGACTGGACAGTCAATTGTCTCATGATAGGACTTGGTTTACAATATGAGTTTGGCAAGGAGCTTCCGGCTCCACCGCCTCCGCCACCGCCACCACCACCGCCACCGCCGCCTCCGCCACCACCGGTCGTTGTCGAGGTTCCAAAAGTAACTCCTCCACCACCTGCAGTGGTGATACAATCAGTAAGCAGTGTACCGTTGCAGGTACAAGAAACAATCGTAACACAAACCTTCCCGCTGTTGCCGTATATATTCTTTGATAGTGCCAAGGCAGACATTTCATCGAAATATTTACCCAAGAATGCAAATTCTTCGCGGTTTTCTGAGACCGAGCTTCCTAAAGAAACATTGCCTACGTATTATACAATGTTGAACTTACTCGGTAAACGACTCAGTGAATCGCCGACTACGACGATTACGATTACCGGTACTACCGACGGGAAAGAATTGCCAACGAGCCAGCAACGCAATGCTCTGGCAAAAGAACGCGCTGCATCTATTGTACAATACCTGGCAAAAGAATGGTCGATTCCGAAAGAACGGTTTGTTATTCAAACACGGGACATTCCAGAGCTACCCTCAAATCAAAAATATAAAGAGGGTATGGAAGAAAATCGTCGCGCCGAAATATCATCTGAAAATACTACTGTACTTTCACCGGTTGTGCACTCACGGTTTTTAGAGTATGCACCGGTTCAAAACAAACAGATTTTCTCCGTCCAAACATTACACCCTGAGCTCGCAGATTCGTGGAATCTCGTAATGAGCTACAAAGGAACAATTATCAATCAAACCAATGGAACAGGCGCTCCCTCAGCTTCTGTACCGGTAGAGCTGTCGACTGATGAAACTTCTAAGATTGGAAAAGAAATTAACCAAACAGACTCATTGCGAGGTATGTTAACGATAAAACAAAAAGATGGTACCTCTGTATCGGCAGAATGCTACTTCCCGATTTTTAAGTCCAAAAATCAGTTCGAAGTCAGCCGGTTGAGCCTCATTGTTTTTGATTTTGACCGATCAGATATCTCAGATCAGAATAAAGACATGATGAAGAAATTTGTGAATGAAGCTCTTCAGCCTAGCTCTGTAAGTACTATTACCGGAACGACAGATAGGCTTGGTGAGGCTGATCATAATCAAATACTTTCAGAGGAAAGAGCAGAACGAGTTCGTGATTTTCTCGTCACATTAAAGCCGACGGCTTCTATTGCCTCGGTGAAAGGCCTGGGAGCATCACTCCTTCAGTACGATAATAAGTTACCTGAAGGCAGATACTATTGTAGAACGGTATCTTTAGAAGTAAAAACACCGATTAAGAAATAATTTACTGCTTATTAATACCGTAGAATACGCTGTATAGTCGGAAATATCCTTAACGTTGTGTCGTAACTTTTAGGAATAATAACGCTTCCTAGGGTTATGATTGAATAGCATTACATATATCGTCAACATTAATAATTATATACTGTTTATTACATTTACTATGAGGCACAAGTATGAACAGACGTTCCTTCTTTTCGATGCTTACATTAGAGAGTCAGCAGCGCGATTCAGCACCTGTTTCAGGTACTGAACCGTCGAGAGCTGCACTTTCTACAGGGCTTGAGCCATACGCAAAGCCATTAACTCTGGCAGATGCTTATCATTTACTTCGTCGTATCAGCTTTGCGCCGACCTACTCTCTTGCGTCGCAGCTCGTTGGAAAAACAGCCGATGAAGCTGTCGAAATGCTCATTGGCACCGGTAAAGAGACTCCTCAGACAACACCGCCGACCTGGATTGATGCGACCGATGAGAATCCAAACGGAGCAGACCCAATCACACGAAGCGGTATTGAGAATAAATGGAAAGGATACTTCTCCGGACTACTTCGATGGTGGGCAGAGATAATGCGAACAGAATCGAACCCATTTTCCGAGAAGCTGACACTCTTCTGGAGTGGTCATTTTACTTCTGAATTTACCTTCGATGCTGCGTATATGCCTCCTGCATTACTCTACAGACAAAATGTGCTGATACGTTCACTTCGACTCGGCAATTTCCAACAATTCGCGAAAGACATTACACTTAACGGTGCAATGGTGGTGTATTTAGGCGGTAATTTGAACACAAAGAAAAGCCCGAATGAAAATTATGCACGTGAACTTATGGAGCTCTACACGTGCGGTATCGGCAATTACAGCGAAGGCGATGTCAAAGAAGCTGCCCGCGTTCTCACCGGTTGGAAAGTAGGTCAATTCAATGATGAGCCGGCACGGAATGGAATGTTTGAAACGTATTTCAGTGCCGCAGATCATGATACGGGTTCAAAACAAGTGCTCGGGCGCAGTATCATCGCCCGTGACAGTGATACCAACACTGAATTCCTCGTTAAATCACAGGAAATTGACAAATTAATTGATATTATTTTTGAAATTCGTGCCGATGCCGTCGCACAGTTTATTTCCCGCAAACTCTACCGGTATTTTATCTACAGCAATCCGTCAGCCACTGATGAAGCGTTTATTATGGAAATGGCTACGTTATTTAAGCAAAGTAATTTTGAAATTCGGCCTCTCATGGCGTCAATGCTGAAAAGCGCGCATTTCTTTGATGAAGCAAATGTCGGTGTGCAGATTAAAACGCCGGCTGAATATGTCGTCGGAATAGCGCGGCAATTTGGCAAAGGTTTCGTCACAGATGCCGGTGCTGCTATGACTGCAATGGAGCAGACACCAATGGATCCTCCAAATGTTTCCGGGTGGGAAGGCTATCGCCGGTGGATTAGTACCAAGACTTATCCCAGCCGGCGGTCTTTCGCAGCTGCAATGCTCGCGTCGATGAGTGATTCTGAAGTAGTAGCTATGGCTAAGCAATTTCCGGATCATACCGATGCAGACAAGCTGACCACAGCTCTTGAAATGTACTTCCTTCCCAAAGCCGTATCGGCTGCACGACATAAGTTCTACGTCGAAGAAGTCTTACTGCAAAAACAGCCCATCTACGAATGGCCGGCTATCATGAATGACACTGCTACTGCCGCCCGCAATATCAAGCTATTGCTGACTACTTTTATTAAAGCTCCCGATTTCCATTTATGCTAATTCTAAGGATCTACTATGAAACGCAGACAATTTCTTCATTCTTCGGCAGCGCTGGCAGCCGGTGCAGCTCTGGCTCCTCAACTCATCGGTGGAATACCTGTTTATGCTAAATCTCCGGTTGGAGTGCTCGGGACCAACTTTCAGGAAAATGATTCTATCCTCATTATCATACAGCTTTTTGGCGGAAATGACGGACTCAATACTGTTATTCCGGCCGATGATCCGAATTACTATAAAATCCGTCCCGAAATCGGCGTGCCTAAGGACAAGGCAAAACGCTATGCAAACACTGACTTCTATCTCCATCCTGCCCTCGTCGATAACGTCTATGGCGG
>JBPOHH010000042.1:0-2598 GCA_052035765.1 Bacteroidota bacterium | reverse complement strand
ATCACCTTATTAATGATGTCAATGAAAGCGAATCTTCACATCCTGAAACTCAGCTTACCATTACACCCAATCCTGCCGGACAAAATGCTGTAGTTACTATGAATAATAGTACGTTACAACATGTGTTTCTTCGCGTCTATGATGCAATCGGACGCGAAATGCCGGCATGTGCCGCAGAACTCGAATCCGGAACCGGTGCGTTGATACCGAATATCACAGGATTACCAATCGGAACCTATCGCCTTGTAGCCACAACCGCCGCCGGCATCATACTTTCAACCAAACTACTCCTGATTCAGCGATAGAATATGCGCTGATTGACATTAAAACTGCCCTTTTTTTGGAATGAATGAAGGGCAGTTTTGTTTGTAATAAATCAATTCACAATCCCATAACCATCTATGATACAACCAACAAGCGAAATAATAATCTATCAAGATCCTGATGGAAAAATCAAAATTGATGTGCGTTTAGAAGAAGAGACCGTGTGGCTCACACAGGAACAAATGGCAATGCTCTTTGGAAAGGGCAGGAGTACGATTGCAGAGCATATAGCTCATGTGTATGACGAAGGGGAATTGGAGCAAAATCCAACTTGTCGGAAATACCGACAAGTTCGAAAAGAAGGAGCACGTGAGGTAGAAAGGGATATTGACCACTACAACCTCGATGTCATAATTTCAGTAGGATACCGAGTAAAATCACAGCAAGGTACGCAGTTCAGAATATGGGCTACGCAGCGCTTGAAGGAATACATCATCAAAGGGTTTGCCTTGAATGACGAGAGGTTCAAGTCCGGCAATTCGATGAACTATTTCAATGAGTTACAAGAGCGAATTCGTGAGATCAGACTGTCCGAACGCTTCTTCTATCAAAAGATCAAAGACATTTACACAACGAGCATTGATTATGATGCAAAGGATGAAAAGACGATAGAATTTTTTAAAGTAATTCAGAATAAATTGCTTTGGGCAATTAGCGAGCAAACGGCTGCCGAGCTGGTTTATCGCAGTGTGGATGCTCGCCTGCCTTTATTGGGGATGCAATCGTATGATAAAAAAGGGATTCAATCGATAAAAAAAACGGACGTCAGCATTGCCAAGAACTATTTGAAGGAAGATGAGATGCGATTGCTTGGTTTGCTCGTGGAGCAATATTTAGCATTTGCCGAAACGATGGCGCAGCAACGCACTCCCATGTATATGAAGGATTGGTTGCAGCGGTTAGATGCTCTGCTGCAATTGAACGGAAGGGAACTTCTCACCCATGCAGGCACAATAAGTCATGAAAAGGCAATGGAAAAATCGGGTGTTGAATTTGAAAAATATAAAGCAATTGAAAAGCAGGTTCAGAAAGAGGAGAGCTTGAAGGAGATTGAAGGTGATATTAAGAAGTTGGTTGGCTTTGTGGAGTAAGGAACATGCAACGAGTTCTTCAAATTGGTAGTAAAATCTTGCTGAAGAAATACCTACAAGGTATAATTTATAGAAATACTTGCGTAGATTACGGCTATAGTTTTCATCTACCTGGGAGTGTAAGAATTAAATTACCGACAAGCATGGTATTTTATCAGTGTGTGTTGGCAAGTTATGGTAGTAATAACCGGACATATAATTGGAGGTACATGTGAAATTTCATGCGATGAAAAATAAAAACATAAAGTACGCTTGTTTGTTTGGTAATATAGTAATTCTATTGTTTCTGATAATTGGACAGTTTGGTGCGTTTTTGAATGCGCAGATATACTCAGGTTGGCATGGAGAAAGTGGACACGCCGCCTTGAGTATTGGTTTAGGACACGAATTTTCATTTGTAGATTATGCACAACCATTTTTCAATTCTACACCAGTTCCATTGGTGCTATCAAGTTCTTTTACTCAGCAGTATAGTTTGCTCGTCAGTTCTCGACATAAAAATCCATTTCTATTAGGAAGAATGAATAGGTACAAGTGTTTAGAACTGGGATTTGGTTTCAATGTTCTTCATCGCTCAAATCAAGGTAGTGTACAGCAACAAACCCAAGTGATAGAACGAGCAGATTCTTCGTTGCGTATTGTTAGTGCAAATCGTGAGGTCGATATGAGTAATTTGTCTATTGGCATAAGCGGATTAATAGAAATGCCAACGTATATATTTGACAAATTGCGGGTTCGGATTGAACCTAATGTTAATTTTACCGTGTGGGATAAAACTCGAAATGTATTATCAATTGCCGAAAAAGATACCTCTGTAGTATTCCAAAATAATGCTAATATAACATATTCGAATAATGGTCGAGTTGCCTCTCTCGAGAGTTCTGGAAATACAACTTTTGGAATGGTCTATTCGCTGAAGTTAGGTATATCCTATTCAATTCTTATATTGTTACGCGAAACCCCTTGGATACCTGAAACCAAGCAATATGGTGAAATACAACCCTATATCAATTATACACTAAGTTCGGCACAAACATTATCGAGTTCTCATAGAGTAATTTCAGGTTTACAGATAGGTGTAAGATTTACAATCCCTCAAGATTTATTTAGTGATGAGTCAGATTACGACCCAAGTATTACTTGGTAACAAGCTTACATTTTTTTTAGTCCGGTCGGTTCTTTG
>JBPOHH010000847.1:0-10681 GCA_052035765.1 Bacteroidota bacterium | reverse complement strand
CCAGCCGCCTTCGGTAAATATCGAACGTTTGGTCAGATTGGTGGTGGAGAATTGACGGGAGAATTCTGCTTCTGCTTCGAGATTAATACCCCAAATTGTGCCTTTGGCATTCACCGAAAAACCGTCTGCGCGGTAATAATCGTAATAATCTTCATGTTCAAATGCTGAGCTAAGTGTATTGAGTAGAGTAATATACGAGCGATCACTGCTGTTGGTGCCTTGCCAGGAGAAGATTTTGCCGGAGACTGAGTAGCGTTTCATCGAATCGAGATAAGCCGTGAGTCCGGCTTCGCCCATGTAGCGGTGAATACCTAAGCTATAGGCGCCTTTGGTGGAGAGAGAGAATTGTTTGAGAGTGGAGGTTTGTTCTGCGCCGAGGATGATACTGCCGACTCTGTTGAACTCAATAACGGGTCCATAGCTGAATTTAACAAGGGAATTGAGCACTGAATCCGGAGGAGTGGCGGCGACCAAGCTGTCGATGCGGTGGTAGATGTCTTTTTCGCGGTCGGTGAGCTCCTGGAGGGAATTTTTCTCCCAGAATTCACTTTTGGTGGAATCTGCCTGTGGTGCAACAGTGATGCGGCGACGTTCATCGCCAAAGACAGAATCGGGGATTGGTTCATTGAGCTTAATATCACTGTAAATACTGGTCGCTATGACATCTGCGCCGAATTCCACAAAATTCTTCACGATTTCGACTTTTGCCTTGGCAGTCACCTGCAAATACGTCGGCTGCCACATATCTTTTTGAATTTCCTCATACTTTTGCACATAGCGCATATTCTTGACAAAACTAATTGCCGTTGCCTCGCTTGGTGAGAGGTCGGCTTCAACGAGATTATACGTCCCTTCGATGATTTTGAGAGTACCACGGAAGGCAGGAAGGAGGGTGCTGTTGGGTTCGACCGAAATGACATAGACAAACTTATCTCCATACGTCGTACGATCTTGGAGCGAGAATTTATACCGTGAAAATGGATCTGACGAGAGCGGAGAAAGAATATCAGCGCTCACGATTTTGATTGTCTCATCATAAAAACTGATAAAATTTGCGATGGTGAGGAGATTTTGCTGTTTGGCTAAATTCGCCGTTTGCCTGCGTTGAAGAATTTCTGCGTGGTATCGTTTGTTCACATTATCGCGGGAAATTTTTGAGTAGGTTTCCATGATATAGAGTGAATTTTTTTCATCGAGCTCGCCGCCGATACCGAATTGAACGCGATTCTGTCCGCCCTGACGATTATTAGGTACCTGTTGACCGCCGGTACCGACGCCTTTGCCTTCGAGTTCGAGGTTGAATTTAGAGTATAGTACTCCGGTGAACGAACTTATCCGTTTGAGGTTTTCTTCTTTCCGTTCGATAGCGCGTCGGATGACATTTTCAGCGGAGATGTCGGCGGTGACTTGGACGGTGCGGAGGCCGACCGGGGAGTTTTTCAGGGAGAGATTGACTTGTGGAGCAGATTCGCTGACGGAGAATGTTTGGGTTGAATAACCCAATGATTTGACTTCAATTGTGTAGTTCCCTTTGGGCATAGGAATGCGAAAAAAGCCATTTATTCCGGAGTATGTTCCTTTTCTTGAGCCGAGTACGCGTATGGATGCGCCGGCGATGGGCTTATGTGTTTCCGCATCGGAGAGCGTGCCTTGAATGGCGAAGGTTTCATCGGCTATACTGGTGAGTGGGGAGCAGAGGGCACAAATTGCAGTGACAATAAAAGTAAGAACAAGAGATTTCATTAAATTGCATCCTATAGAAAGATATTACATTTGTACGTACTTCCCCGGTGTTTTGGGGAGAGTCTTTAATAATTCCGCGCTATAACGACAGGTTGTTGAATTTAGTTGCTACGAGAAAGAAATTACCCATGAATGGACTTTGGAATACGCTGTTACTGCTGATTGGCAGCAATATATTTATGACATTTGCCTGGTATGGGCATTTAAAAAACAAAGAACTGCCTCTTTGGAAAGCAGTTCTTATGAGCTGGGGTATTGCATTTTTGGAATATTTGCTGATGATTCCAGCCAATCGGCTCGGCTATCAGGTAGCGAGTGCATCGCAATTAAAAATCATGCAGGAGGCGATTACGCTTGTGATATTTGTAGGGTTTGCCGTGCTGTATTTAAAAGAACCTCTTCGATGGAATATGCTTGTATCACTTGGCTTAGTTGGCGCGGCCGTGTTCTTTGCATTCCACAAGTGGGAATAATTACGGTCGAGTCCCGAGGCGGAGGTTGACATTCACACCATGTTCGTACGCTTTGTCGATAAAGTCGTGTAGTTTATTCACCGTCGAGTCTAGTTTAACCGATAAATCTTTATCATAAAGCAGCTTGGTAACGATGCCGCTGCCTGTTTTAAGATCGTTTACTGTTTTGCGGACATCGGTAATGAGTCCATCGGCATTAGTGAGGGTGCCGTCTGTCTTGGTAATCAGATTCTGGACTGACACGGTGGTCGCATCTAATTTCCCGAGCAACTCGCGTACTTTCGGTTCGTTGACTTGGACGGCTTGCCGGAGATCGGCAGTCAGAGCTTTTAAATTATTAAGAGTAGCTTGGAGCTCGGGTTTGTTTTGCTGAATAAATGAGTTCAGTCCGATTACGAGTTGATTCGTATTATCGACTGCCTCGCGCATTTGGGCGACGACTTTGCCATCGGCCAAGAGGGCTGTGGCGGCTGCGGTGATAGTATCGAGGCGTTTGATGAGGATTTTGGCATCGGTGCCGAGTTCGCCGACCATTGCAATCATTTCGGTAGCATCGGTAGCGATAGTTCCTTTGATTTCCTCCTGAGGGTTGAATGCGCCGTTGCTTCCGGGGGCGAGGTCAATTTTCTTACCGCCGGTAATTTCGAGCATGGAGATTCGTGCGGTGATATCTGAATGGAAGTCGGAGATATCATCGACAGCTGCTTGTACCAACACGCCGCCTTTGTCATTTTTCACAGAGAGGACGCTTCCCCGTTTGACGCCATTGACCATGACAGCTGAGGATACATCAATACCGCCGGAGGAGGGGAATTTCATGATGATGGTCTGCTGTGTGCCGGATACTATCCATCCTCGTCCGAGAGAGATACCGATGATAAGGATGATAAATGACAGAAGAGAAACGATACCGACTTTAATTTCTGTAGAACGTTTGGTAGTCATAGAGTATAATATGTTGAAGAAATTGAACCGATGTATAAAAAAAAGCCCTTCGCAAAAGGGCTTTTGGTTCGTATCACGACCAGTAATTGATTAGAATGGAATATCATCATTTGGATGACGCGGCTCAGTTGACTGCTGCTCTTCGGTGGCTGTATGTGTGGAAGAATTGACTTGCCGACCGTCGAGGAGGAGCAGGTTGTCCGCCATTATCTCTGTGTAATATCGCCGTGTACCGGAATTATCGTCAAATACACGATTTTGAATTTTACCTTCGACATAAATACGTGAGCCGCGGTGAACGTGTCGGTGCATGATATCGGCGAGCCCACGCCAAGCTATCACGGTATGCCAATCGGTATGCTCCTGTATATTACCTTCTTTATCTTTCCAGGTTTCTGTAGTCGCAAGACGCAGAGTAGCGACAGGAACGCCACTGGGGGTGAAGTTCATTTCAGGGTCTTTCCCGACATTACCGATGAGCATTACTTTATTGAGTGATCTCGACATTATCGTACCTCTTTGCTATATTGTACAATAAAAATAATAGATATAGTAATAAGTTATCCTAAAAAAGTAGAATAGCTTTTTGCAAAATAGAAAATATTTCGCAAAAAGCTACTACAATTTTTACTGGCAATCAATAAATTGACGGACATCATTACGTGGAGGCACGAAAAGACAGTCAGAAACACGAGGTACTAAACTCCGGAAATCGCTTCGACTTGTTCTTCGTTAGCATCTTTAAAGGTCTGGGCAATTCTTGCGGCCGCTTGGCGTATAATATCAGGGTTGTTATAATACCCTGCATTTGCCTGCAACTGCACTTGCTGCAAGCGCTCCGTAAGCTGAGTACTGATGATTTTACGGGACTCGGCTGAAATCTCGAGTGTGTCTTCACGGCGCTGTACTTGATCTGTGTCACTCTGCACTTGATCAGATTTTTTTTGTTGTACCTGCTCTACCTGAAAGTTGAGCGCGGGTACACGAACGGAGTCTAACGAGTTGATAGCCATAAAATTACCTATTAGTATAAATCAATAATGATTTCTGTTGTTGAAACGTTCGTAAACGAAACTGAGCTTCTTCCATCTTTCTTAGGACATTCTCGACCAAAATAGCGTCTGCTTTAACTAAATTTTGTATTCTGGTATTCCAGTGCATGCTATGTGACTGTACTTCTTGCTTTCCTTCCGGTCCGTAATACCATACACCGAATTGCTCAAGTAGAACTTGTCTGCGTTTGTAGAGATCTTCGATGGCTTCTCCTATGAACATATCGTCAGACTCTCCCACTGTATCCGATGATTTTATCAGTTCTGCTATTTGAATGGTGATACTTTCAATTTCATCGATAAAAGTATGTCCTGCTGTGTCGGTAGTCTCAAATGTTGTCATATCGTAGAATCTGTTACTTGACCCTGCTGCTCGAGAGTACTCGAAATGAACTTTGAGAGTTGTAATGCAAGCTCTGACGGTATTTGCTGCACGACTTCATTCGTCGCTGAGTTCACAATCTTGAGAATGATTTTTTTAGTATCATTATCGATAGAGAAGCGAAGGGCTGTATCCGGCGTATTAAAAATTGCCTGTAAGCGTTCGGATAATTTATTAAAGTCAGGCTTCTGTTTTTTGGAGTTCGTTTCCTGCTTTGTACTAGCTACTTGCTGTGATTGTCCTGCGCTATCGTCTGCTTTCTCTTTATGGCTAGCGAGCTCAGAGCGAATATCGGCAGCTTGAATCACCGGAGTAGAAAGAGTATTTTGAATTGGAGCTATGGTCATGACGGTACTCCCGAGATATGAACATGAAAGTATGTATTTTCAATCACAATAAATACTATCGTAATAAAATGAATAAGTTACTGCGTGGTTGTCGTTGGGAATCCGCTCAGTAAGCTAAACTGATTTTGTGCTGTTAAATAATTTTGCTGCATTTTCTCATATTCCTTGCGTAAGCTGTTTGCCTGAGTATCGACACGTTTTTGGAGAACGGCTTTTCGGTTGCTTACTTGGGTAATTTGACTTTGAAGCGAGGAGCTGCGGGTACTAATAAGGCCATCCGAACCAATCAGCGTCGAGAGCGCACTTTTTGTCTTCGCTGCAAATCCATCTGCTGTCGTAAACAAATTTGAGATTTTCAGAGGATTAGACTCTAAAAAGCTTTGTAATGTTGTTTTATCCGATACAGTTAATATTCCGTCGGCTCCAATTTTAATCCCGATATCAGTCAGATATTTAGGATTGCCGTCTCCGGACGTGGTGATAGGTTCTGAAACTAAGCTTCGGAGCTTCGAATAGACCGATCGGATGCTAGAATCACTCCGAAGAGTCGCCGGGTCTTGTTTTAAATATCGGAGCGTATTATTAAAAGTGTCTAAAAACGGCTGAATAATCGAACCTGCCAAGGTATCGGTATCGACGGCGGTTGTTAACGTAACGGGGGAATCATCTGCGGATTGAATTTTTTGCAGAGTAAGGGTAATTCCCTCGAGAACATCACTAAATGTATTCTTATCTCTGGTAACCTGAATACCGTTGATTTGAATCTGTGCGTCAAGATCATTGACATTCCCTAATCGAAATCCGGCGCCGGTTGCTGTCGACTGAGTACGGGTAGCGGTATTGGGATTCAAAGCCGCGGCAGAAATTCCGGCATCTGCGAGAATTTCACCATCCGTAAAATTAACCTGATTGGTAGCTCCCGTTGTCTTCGACGTAAAAGTCAGTCGGAGCGTCGATGATGTGTCTTTAATGACAGATGCTGAGACGGTAGACGAGGAGTTGGCATTGACGGCGGCTGCGATTTTTGCAAATGCTGTTTCATTGGTATCGGTGCTGTCAAAAGTGACATCCGACGTAACAGAATTAATGGTAATCGACTTTGTAGTACCGGCATACACATAGGCATCAGACAGATTCTTACGGCTGGAAACCAGTATATCGTTGGTAGCAAGCCGATCGACCTTGACAGTTCCGATGCCGGTGACAGCACTTCCGGAGGCAGTAGCCGTCAGAACAGAGCTGTCGGATACGGTTACTTTCTTGGTATTGAACGTAGAGGCGGCGTCAGTAGCGAAAAAAGTATCCGCTTTTGCAGTAAGTGTTTCGAGCTGTGTGCGGAATTTATTCAGGAAGATTTGACGGTTCTCAAGGGTAGATTTCTTTGTTTGGAGTGCATCAATATCCGGCTGCTTCGTTCGGCGGAACGACTCAATCAGCAAGTCGCTCGTCGATTGGCTACCGGACGAAAGACCATTGCCTACGGACAATGCTGTACCTAATAAATCTGCCATGATGTGTAGATATACGTATCAAAAATGTATTCTGTATTACTCGGAATACAGAAGGGGAGATTCTATTCCAAAATATCTATTCCAAATTAAACGCTTTCGCCCACGTATCGCGAAGCTCCTGAATGATAGTCAAGGCCTCGTTGTTTTTCTTTTGTGCTATGCACCGCTGACAATAATCATAAAGCTCATATAATCGATTTGCCGGCTCGGGGTAATCAAAATTCAGAGCTCCCATGAGCTCGACGAGTACTTTGTTCATGCGGGGCGCATTGTTTTGCTTGCAGCTGACGATGAACAAATCGTATGTTTTGAGTGTTATTTTTTCAGGACTCCACGTCAGGACTTCTTGGTCAAGATATGCCGGGATGTTTCCTTCTCCACCATAAAGCTTCCGTGCTGCTAATTGTTGTGCCGGTGTTGGCATGGCTTATCTATACTGTTGATTAAGAAAATACACTGTTAATTGTATCAAAGTCAGCTCAAATACCGTGCCATCGCGGCGTATGGCCAATGGAACAAAAGCCGGTGCAGTAGATGGCTGATTGCATAATACAGAAAGGCGGACATTGTGCGTGCCGCCTTTCTGCTATACAGTAAGTACCTGATGTATGCTAATTTACGTAAAGAGGTTAATCACTGAGAATTAACGAAATAACTGTAAATATTGTTGCGGACTTTGATTAGCTTGAGTAAGTGTCACGATGGATGTTTGTTGTAAGAACTGAGCCTTAACAAGTTCCAGCTGCTCTGTCGCTACGTCAGCATCTTGGATACGGGAGATAGCGGCATTATAGTTGGTAATTTGAGATTTTAAAGAGTCAGTCTGGGATGCCAAACGATTCGTAACACCACCGAGATAGGAGGCTACTTTGTTTACATTATCCAAAGCAGATGCTAAGCTTGTAAGTGTTGTCGGGATGTTTGCAAGGGCAAAGATACCTAAGTCGCTGCTACTGATTGAGCTTAAGGAATTCAAGTCTAATCCTGTAACGCCCGCAAAGTTACCGTTTCCGGTGACCGAGGTAAGGAAGTTACCGTCGATATTGAAATTCGCTGCGCTCGCTTGTGTCGTTAAATCGACTGCGACAGTCAGCAAGGAGTTACTTGCATTAAATCCAATAACAAAATCACCCGAGAATCCACCGTCTAACAACTGTCTACCGCCAAAAACAGTCGAGTCGACAATTGTTTGAATTTGCTGTGCAAAACGATAAGCGGATTGAGCTAAGGCAACTTTTTCGTTCGTACCAAGTGCGCCCGATGAAGCTGTCGCTGCCGCATCTTTGATGCTGGTAAGCAAATTGTTAATGTTATCAAATGCATCTTGAGCTATATTGGTTACGTTTTCTGCTTCTCCGACAGCGCCGAGTGCTGCTTTGAGGGCACCGTTACGGGCCAAAAGCGAACGTGATGTAATATAACCTGCAACATCATCGGCAGCAGAGTTAATTCGCTTTCCGGTAGAAAGGCGTAATTGACGAAGTGCGATATTTGTGCTCGATGCCTGAAGTGCGTTATACGCATTTTCGGCGGGGGTATTTGTGCGGATGCGACTTCCGCCTGATACTGCTGAGGGCATGATAAACCTCCATGTAAATTAACCTGAACGTTGGGCTTCCTGCCAAGTTTTTTTTAATTCCAAAATCAATTCTCGTCCATTGGTATACAAAACTTGAGAATTATTTTATAAAGTTGTTTCTACGATACGTTCTGTCGGTCTGGCATACTCGGTATGAACGGCAGCATCGGCTTTTTCCCTTTTGATAACCACGACCGTTGAGTCATCACTGTATACTGCATCAATACTGAATTTCTGTACCTCTTCAAGTATTCTGTATGCCAAGGTTTTAGCATCATCGGAGGAGTGAGTCTTGATGAGCTCTGCCAACCGTTGATAGCCGAATAGATTGCCTGTCGAATCCTGCGCCTCTAATATACCATCGGTGAAAAGAAGCAGAATATCTCCGAAATTCATATTAATATTTTCTACACTGAAACGCTGCTCGGGTATGATTCCTAATATTCCGCCGGTAGGATTGAGCAGTCTCGACTCCCCGGTGAGCGATGAGAAGTGCAGTGGCGAACAATGTCCCGCATTGGCAAACAATACAAGCCCATTCTTGGAACTTGTGAGCTCACAGTAAAACAAAGTAACGAATCGCTCAAATGGAAACGTCTCATACAGCAGCTTGTTTAGATGAGATATTAAAGACGATATCTTTGTATGATAGCCTACGCCCATTCGAATTGCTCCTGACACAAAGAGTGCTTGAATTGCAGCAGGCAGTCCCTTGCTGGCAGCATCGCTTATGACAATACTTACACGTTCATCGTCTTCAGGAGATTTGAGATAATCAAAATAATCACCGCCAACGATATTGTCGGGAAGAGAAATACCAAAAATACTGTAATCATAAAAATTAAGAAGATGATCCGGTAAAAGTCCCCGTTGAATCTCGGAAGCTTTATCTAAATCACGCATGAGCTTTTCCTGTTCTGCATGACGCGTCAGATTCCGGAGCGCAGTTGTCGCAGCGCTACCGATGACACTCAGGATATCAAAAAAATCCTGATCAAGATGCTTACCGTTGAAGGCAAGAGCATAGCTGTAAAATTTACCGCTTGTTCGCTTAATAATCTCACCGACTCCCGTTGCAGAGTATTGGTGGATACCTTTTTTACGTAACAAAGCGTCTGTCTCAAAGTTTATGACCGTACGCCGCGCCGACAAAAGTGCAAATACCGGCTGCTCGGAAATTTTGACAGAATAGTTGTCAGGAATTTCTTCCATTTCGCCGTATTGAAACTCTAATCCATAAAAGTCGTCGGTAGGAGAAAGAGTCCAAACGCGCCCCCCTATGATATTGAGCTCTTTCCGTTCTACAAAATATCGCACAAGCGCCTTTAATAAATCAAGTTCGCTTGTGAACTGTACAGAAAATAACTTTTCGACGAGTTTGTATATTTCTCTTTGTGTCATAGATTTAGGAGGGTGCTATTGCACGAATTTGAAGATTATGCTACGTTAAAATGTGTGAAATTTTTATTGAACCAACCAAAAGGCACAATTATTGCGTATAAACAGCGATATTTGCTGTATAAAGCTGTACATTGCACATCAGCAATGTCATAAATGCAATTTACGGCTTTTTTAAACGTAATTTTCAATACTATCTTTACAATATTATCAATTTATCTTAAATTACAAGTGGTTACAGTAGTACTATTCCACCGGATTCTACAAGAGGCATTATGAGTAATTCTTTTATCAAGTATGTATTTTTCCTGACAATTTTTTGTACCCTCCTGTCTACGCGCTTGTATGCAGCGCAGAATTCTACTCTCTATGCATATTCGAAAAAAGCCCTTTCTGCTTCTGCAGCCCTGCAAAAATACGATACTGTGACCTCCATTTCGAGGAAGCAAGCTGCAGATACTTCCGTGACTCGTATTAAGTCTATCAAAGAAACAAAAGACGGACTAACGCTCACCGTAGAGCTGGCTGATGACCAACAGGTACTCACCGTTTCTGCTTATAATTTACTCGGAAAAAAAGTACTCGATATTTATCATGGTGGAGAAAAAGCAGGTACGAGAGAATATCCTTTGAACACGAATTCAATCCCCAGCGGGATATATATATGTGTCGTACAAGGAGATAATTTTCGCCTTGCAGAAAAATTTTTCGTTTCTAAATAACTGTATTTACGACGCTTATGAAAAGTTTGCTCCGATGTTTACTTGTTCTGATTCTGCTGTTGGCCGCTAAGCATAGTGCTTTCTCACAAGCAACGGGTTCCGGTTTCGCAGAGTCCTACCTTCAACGACCTGTAGGAGCACGTGCAATCGGATTTGGTGGTGCCTACACAGCAGTCTCCAACGAGCCGAATGGAATATTTTTTAATCCTGCCTCTTCCGCATTCCTTACATCTCGCCCTCAATTTTCAATGATGGTATCACCAATGCAATTTGGACGTAATCAGTATGCTCTCAGCTACGGGCAATCGCTTGGAAGCAGCTGGGGCATATCTGCATCCGTCAATACAATGCAGTCGGCTAAGTTTGCCGCTACAAATATCAGCGGAAGCTATCTGGGCGACTTCTCCAACGAACAGTATGACATGGCCGTCGGCGGCTCTTGGAGGAATGACCTCTTTTCGCTTGGAGCAAGTGCTAAATATCTGATTAATACACTTACCGGGTCTGGCGCAAGCGGAAAAACGTTTGC
>JBPOHH010000808.1:0-5934 GCA_052035765.1 Bacteroidota bacterium | reverse complement strand
CGGTTCAATTTCCACATTACTGAGCACATTATTCTTCGCATTGGCGATGCGGAACATCAGCGCCGTGATGTCTTTGTAGGGTGTGATGAGCATCATATCACTGTATAAGAATTTCTCGACCGGACGCGAAAAACGACCGTACAAAACGCCGGTAGCGAGCGCGAAGTAGAGAAGACCCGTGAGCGATTCGGCGGCGGAGATAATATTACTTGCCATACCTACGGGATTCACTCTTCCGTAGCCGACCGTCGTAAATGTCTGTGTACTAAAGAAGAACGCTTCCCAAAACTCACCGATTGGATTCTCGGGCGTCATGCCACTGAGGTTCTCTAATCCTGACAGCAGGTAGAGTCCTGCAAACATCAGATTGAGCAGAATATACGAACACAACACAAGGATGAAGAATTTGAACCACTTCATCGTAATCAAGGCATGGAAAAAACTAATTCTTTCCATCACCGGCAGACCACGTTTTTGGATGTTGAACGAACCGTCTTTATTCACATAGCGACCCGCCTGGCTCGATGCTTTATTGCTGAATCCGGTATCGTTATTTTCGACGAGTGTTTTGAAGCGAATTTTTCTCATGGTTTCAATATAGGGGTATCGGGTGCATTTTCCAAATCACGGCTTGCGCGACATGCGCCTGTTTTGAGTGAAGCGGAAAGGTTGGCTTACATACGTTCTAAGAAGTAGGTGTTCATCATACCTTTGCCCTTAATTTCTATACCACTTCTAGGTATAAAATGAATAGAAGTTGAATTACCAATCGAATCCAATATTGCATGCTTAAGTTCCTCTGTCACATGGATTTTCCCCGCCTCTCCATGCGACTCCATGCGGCTTGCGGTATTAACTGTATCGCCGTAAATATCATAGGCAAGCTTGCCGGTCCCGATGAGTCCTGCCGTAATTTCTCCGCTGTGCATGCCAATGCGAAGGTGAAATACTGTTCCTTCAGAGAGAGAATTTCTCACTTCGTGTGGCATGGTGATATCCTCCCTCATTGCAAATGCCATGTGTGCAAGGCGTTCTGCATGATTGTCATACGGCACCGGCGCGCCGCAGACAGCCATGTAGCCGTCACCAATTGTTTTAATCCGCTCGCATCCGTGTTGTAACGCAATGGCATCAAAATGCGCAAAGAGAAAATTCATACAATCAAGCACAGTCTCCGGTGGCATAGACGAGGAAATCTTTGTAAAACCAACCACATCGGCAAAAAGCACCGACACGCTCTCAAAATGATCGGCAATATGGGTTTCCCCTCTGATGACGCGCTCGGCGATGGATTTCGGAAGGGTTTTATGGAGTAATTCTTCGGTTAATTGTGATTTCGCACGCTCCACGGCGAGCGCGCTTTCACGTTCGGCGATGAGCTTTCGTTGTTCTAATAATTGCGCTTGTTTTTTGGCTTGATTATTCAGCACTTCATCTTTAATTGTATTGTATCTAGCAAGATACGTATATGCATCCTTCCAGCGCTCTTCCTGCTCATAGAGGCGAACGAGGAAAGTTATTGTCTCGTATAAATGTGCTTTAGCGCCAATTTCTTCAATAAGCGCAAGGGCTTTAAGCAAAAACTCTTCTGCCTTTTCTGGGTTATAATCTGAGAAAATCTTCATGGAATAGAGTTCGCCGATATTGCCAAGAGTACGGGAAATCCCGTCCAGATTGGCAAATTGTTCAAAGAGTGCCAGCGATTGATGACAGTATTCAAGTGCGAGATGTAATTGATCGGGGAAAAAACCATACATAGATCCAAGATTGGCAAGACAGAGAGCGCGGCCGTAGGTGTCATCTTGTTCAGTAAAAAGTGCAAGTGCTTTTTGTGTGTATTCGAGCCCTGTTGTATATTCTGCTTGTCGGAGATAAACATTTCCGATATTGAGTAGATTGGTTGCAACACCTTGCAGGTCATTGAGTTGTTCGTACGAGGCAATTGCTTTGTGGTAATATTCCAGCGCAATTGGATAATCGCCAAGCCCTAAATATACATTCCCAAGATTTGCTTCAATTTTGACAATTCTCGTGTGATTGTCGATTCGTGCAGCATAGTCAATCCCTTTTTCCGCCACCGTGATTGCATCTGCGTATCTACCCTGATAGACGACAACTGTTAGAATCCGGTTGTATGCATGAGCGATAAGGTCAATACCATCATAGAGTTGGGACTTTGGGGTAATTGTTATCCCTTCTCTGTAATCAGTGGTTATGGGTTCGAGTAAATTCAATACCTCCCGCGCGCACGACTCCGCATCATCATACTTCGACAAATCCATGAGTTCTCGCGCTTTATCCAAGAGCAGTGTCGATTTCTCGATTTTTGTTTTCAGGTCTTGGTCAATCATTTGGATTTCTCTAAAAAGTACGTATTCATCCTGCCTTTACCCTTGATATCCATTTCTCCGCGATGCTCGAATTGTATTTCCTGAGAGGGAGTAGTGGTGTGCGTGAATCGACGCTGAAGATGAGTGTAATAATCATGCGACACATGGATTTTGTTCGGTTTTCCATGCGATTCCATCCGCGCGGCTATGTTGACACTGTCGGAGTAGATGTCATAGACAAAACGGTCTGCGCCGATGACTCCACCGACGACAGAACCCGAATGCAGGCCGATTCGAATACTGAATGTAGTTCCGGTTATAATATATTCTCTAAATTCTTCAGGCAATTCAATCACTTCGAGCATTTCGAGTGCGGCGGCTGCCATACGCTCGGCATGATCATCACATTGGAGTGGCGCGCCGGCAACAGCCATGTAGCCATCACCAATGGTTTTAATTTTCTCGCAACCGTGTTTTTTCATAATTGCATCGAACGTACCGGTAATATAATTCAGAAATCGTATCACCTTCTGCGCCGGCATTTGGGAGGCAATGGGCGTGAAGCCAACGATATCGGCAAAAAGAATCGTGACTTCCGGAAAATAATCGGCGATATCGGCTTCACCGGCTATCATACGGGATGCGATGCTCTCCGGCAACACCCTGTGAAGCAAACTCGTTGTTGTCGAAAGCTTTACCGCTGCAGCTGCTTTCGCGAGTTCGATTTCTTTTTCCCGCTCGGCGATGAGTTTTTGCTGTTCTAAGTGTGCCGCCTTCTCCGTAGCTTCTTCGCTGAGAATCTCTTTGTCGAGTGCATGGTACTGTTCAAAATGGCGCAGCGCTGTTTCAAAATTTCCCTTTTGATTCTCCAACTTGTAGAGCTCGTGATGAGCCATACTGATATGTAATTTTTCGCCCAATTCCTTGGCGAGAGCAAGCCCTTGGTAGAGATTTTCCAGTGCTGATTCAACGTTCCCAAGGTCGGCATGAAGGGTGCCGATGTCGAGCAGGGTTATGGGAACTCTTTGATTAACAGCAAGTTCCTCGCATCGTATCGCAAGAGCGCGTTGAAAATACTGACGCGCTTCTTCTTCCTCGCCAAGCGCGCGCAGGGCTTGACCGATGTTCGTCCATACAGCACCGAATTGTTTTTTGTCATCAAGTTCCTCCGAAATTGCCAAGGACCGCTTCAAGTATTCCAACGCAAGGGAGTAATCGTGAAGCTCGAAGTAGGTCTCTCCGATGCGTCCGAGTGTCACTGCCATGCGGGCACGTTGGTCGATGGATTCGTGCAAGCCGAGTGCTTTCGAATAATATTCGAGCGCTTTTTCAAACGAATTCATGCTGAGGTAAATCTCTGCGATACTGTCGTGCACGCCGGCAAGATTGGAAGTATAGCCGATTTCTTCGGAGAGTAGGAGTGCTTTGGAGTAATAGTCGAGTGCTTTATCGAAGGAACCAAGATGGCGATAGACAGAGCCGATATTTCCCAAGAGGGTCACGTAACCATTTTTATTATCAGTCTCTTCCAGTTTCTCGAGTGACCGGGTAAAATAGTCTAACGTCTGCGCATACTCACCGAAATAATAATATATATTACCGAGAATATTCCAGTTGAGCGTGAGGACCGGTTCGAGATTATATTCCTCAACGACAGCGAGCGCTTTCAGGGCATATTCAAGAGCGGAATCAAACATCAGGCGCTGCCCATACGAAGTGGCAATGGTAAGCATTGCCCGCGCCACGAATGTCTCTCGGTCGGGGAGCGCGATCGAGTTCGATTTCAACGCCTCCTCAAGTACAATGGTCGCATAGCGTTCTGCCTCCCGGTAATCGCCGCGATCATTACTTCTAAATGCCTTGATGAGCGTTTGCTGTAGTTCATCCTGTGTCATCTGTTCTCCAAAAAATACGTATTCATCATGCCTTTACCTTTAATTTCTATCGTACCGCGAGAGCGAAATGTAATCGACGAAGGATGTTCGGCCGTTGTCATATAAGCCCTTCTAAATTGATCTGTTACATGAATTCTACCCGGTTCGCCGTGCGACTCCATTCTACTTGCCATATTCACTGCATCACCCCATAAGTCATACGAATATTTATTCTCACCAATAATACCTGCCACGACGCTGCCGGAATGTAAACCTATGCGGAAATTGAGCAGTATAGGAATAGAAAATTCTCTCTCAAGGGTAAAAGGTGCCAGCATTTCGAGCGCTGCCTGCGCGGCTCTTTCAGCATGATTGTCGCGCGCAAGCGGCGCTCCGCAGACAGCCATATACGCATCGCCAATGGTCTTGATTTTCTCGAGTCCATGCGTTTTGCAGATGGTATCAAATTTTGTAAAAACGCTGTCAAGCAGGTCGATTAATTCGGAGGCAGTTAACTTTTCTGAAATGGAAGTAAATCCCACAATATCAACAAATAGCACGCTCACTTTATCATGCGTATCAGCAATTTTTTTCTCGCCCTTAATAAGGCGTTCGACAATCGTCGGCGGGAGAATATTGGCAAGAATGTCGTCCGTCGCCTGAGAGCGTGCACGCTCGATTGCCCATTGCTTATCGCGCTCGGCTTCAAGGCGTTCATATTCGAGCTGATCGACCCTTTTTTTCACTTCTTCGCTCTTTATAGTCGATTCTAACGAATAGATTTTTTTGTTGAATTCATTGGCCTCTTTCCAGCGTTCGAGGCGTTCGCAGAGCGCTGCAAGTGACTGGTAATAATCCAAATTACGGGCGATAGTGCCTAGTTCTTCATTCAAGCCAATCGCGCTTTTGAGATAGTCGATACCTCTTTCGGGGTCATAGTTTGAAAAACGTGGATCGGCATACAGTTCACCAAGACTGCCATACCCGATAGCGATGCCTCGCTTATCACCAAGTAATTCAGCTTGAGAGAGTGATTGTCTGTAGTAATCTTCTGCCGGAAGGTACTCGCCTAAGCATGCATACGCGCCGCCAATGTTCCCGAGATTGATGGCGGCATTCCGTTTGTCACCGGCTTCTTTGTCAAGGTGATACGCACGTTTATACAATTCAAGTGCTTGTTCAAATTCTCCACGACGTTGATAAATCGTACCAAGATTACCGAGAATTGCAGACGTAATGTGAAGGTGTAATTCATCTGCAATCGCAAGAGCTTCGGTGAGATAATCGATTGCCAATGAGTAGTCCTCAAGCTTGTGATGAACCATCCCTATATTCGCTTTCCGTATGGCAATACCGCGCTTGTTTTCTAAATCTTCATCAATTGCCAAAGACCGGTGAAAAAACTCCAAGGCACGGGAATAATCCGATAAATTCTGATACACGATGCCGATATTACTCAAAACCGGTGCCGTTTTACGACGGTTGCCACGTTCGACCTCTATGCTGAGCGCCAGATTCAAATTCTCAAGGGCAGGACCGAAATCGGAAACAGTGGCATACACAATTCCAATATCTGCATAATGTTGCGCAATTTTGTCTTTGTTGTTGAGTTCAGTATCTATCTGCAATGCTTCCCGCATAAACTCCAACGCCCGATCGTAATCACCAAAGCCAATATACATGTTTCCTAAGATTGATTTTGATCGGGCAATCAAGTGCGGAAGGTGTAA
>JBPOHH010000152.1:0-1918 GCA_052035765.1 Bacteroidota bacterium | reverse complement strand
GGCAATAGCCGACAAAGTGCCCGTGATCGCCGTAATACATGAGTCCAAGCGGCTCTACTTCGCGGGTGGTGGTATCGTTATTCGACTGTGCGTGATACCCGATTCGGAGTACATACCGATGTACAATAGCATGCTGTATATCATTTATAATATGGTTGCTTAGTTCGTTCGTCAGCCATGGTGATCGTGCTTGGATCGACACGGAGTCTTGTAATTTTTCAAGGTATAATTTCTTGTCCTTCGGAAGAATAGAGCGTATCTTCATCAGTGCTGAAATCGTCTGCTTTTGTAATGCTTTATCGGTAGTCTGCTTGAGGAATTCCCCACCTAAAAAGATAGCGCTCGCTTCTTCCTCTGTAAACATTACCGGCGGTAGATGATAGCCTGATGCGATCGAATATCCGACGCCCGCTTCAGCCGCAATCGGCACACCAGCCTCCTCTAACGCCCTGAAATCTCTATAGATAGTACGCACGCTTACATCGAAATGTTCGGCAAGGTCTTCCGCGCGAATCACTTTTTTATTGTGCAATTGCAGCACGATCCCGAAATAGCGAACGAGTTTACTCATATCGTATACGTTGTTTGTGTAGAAGGTTGGTTGAATTGAGCGGCTCACTCCTCACACGTCGAATTGATACTCCCCTGTTCGACAATGACGATATCCATCATTACGCGGACAATATACCGGACGGCGTTCAATAGAATTGAAACAGAGAAGAGAGTGAACACAAACAAACTTATGAAAATTTCCGTAGACAATGGATGTATTTGCTACTATCTTGACCAATGTGGAGAAAGAGGTCCATCCTACCAAAAACGCCGAGAATGTTCATCAAGCAGGATAAACTATCCTTCAATGTACATGCTCAGCGTTTTTGTTGGCTCATACTATACGGCTACTCAATTGGCGTTTCGATAGTCACACGTACGGTTCGACTGTAGAAACGACCTTCCGGCAAATTATTATCATACAACAACTCACTGCCTCCCTTGCCACTTGACCGCTCTTCACGCACATTGAGGAGTTTGCCGATTTCTTTCGCACGGCGGTCGGATAGTTTTTGATTGTACTCAGCAGCTCCTGTACGATCGGTGAATCCGGTGACCGTGATAATCGATTTCTTGGCAATTCTTGACTTGATAAGATCGATGATACGTTGATTCGCTTCATTGACCGAACTCATGTTAAAGCCAAATATTATCAAACTAAAGGTCTCGATTCGTTCTTTTTGATCATAGAGCTGTTTGATTCTAATCGGTTCACACTTAATCACTTCGGTACGTCCGTCCTTGTCGGTAATATTCATCGTAATATTCACCGGTTCACTCAGCTTGGGTATAGAATTCGGATCTTTCCTTAGGTCCCAGAGCAGCTTTTCTCCATCAGGCGATGATGTGCCGCTGAATTCCTTGAGTTTTTTTCTATCCTGTGTAGCCGTTACGCTCCAGGCGGCAATGCCATTGTCTGCCTTCGCCTCCGGACTGAGTGCTATAATTGGCGATGAAAGCTGACGCAGGGTATCATTAAATGACAGAACGTCTAGTAATTCCCATGATTTAGAAGTAATTTCCACGCGTCTGTTCTCGGCGAGTCCGTCTTCATTTTTGATATTCGATGCCACTTCAGGCAGTGCTCTGCTTTTGACAGTAATTCGCGCTTGATCAATTCCCCATACATCAGTCAGATAATTTTTGAGTACATCGGCGCGCTGCTTTCCAAGCTGGAGTCTGTCTTTTTCACGTTCACCGCCGGACGAACAATGCTCGGCCATGCGCGTGTCGAGCACCTCGGACAGCGCGTGCAGCCGACCCAGTTGCGCCACCGTCTGCACCACCTCGGACGGGAACAGGCGCACCAGCGGTCGCACGATGCGCTGGAACTGTGCGTCGCGGCGCGAGAAGTCGCGCGGGCCGT
>JBPOHH010000341.1:0-3954 GCA_052035765.1 Bacteroidota bacterium | reverse complement strand
TACCGGTAACGACCAGCGGAAAACTTTGTCCAAATGTAGTATCCTCGGACGAACCGCTTAGCCGCGCGCTTGCATTGACGGGAATTGACCATGTATTTCCGCTATCGCTTGAATGCGTGACGACAATTTGCGTGGCCGAGTCGCGCACCGTCACCCGTTTCCACGGTGAGTATAAGCGCTTGAAATACGGGGAAGTTGGTGAATTATCGACGGTCACGTAATATTTATCTTCAAACGCAGAATCCGGCGATTGAACTCCCTGATGCAGAATGACCGGTATATGCGCCTTCCATGTTTTGCCTTCATCAGTAGTACGCGCTATCATCACACCATTTTCGGGATTGGCAGCCGCACGATTCCCAAACGCACCATACATCAAATATCCGGTGCCGTCAGCCGCAAACGCCACAGACGGGTCATTGCTCGAAGTCCAGCCAACGAATGGCTTGCCTAAGTTTATATTCTTCCACGTTTTCGCTCCATCCGCCGAAACATACACCCAGGTCGAACTTCCATTGCGATAATCAACCGCAGAAGCAATTATATTCATGGGATTCTTGGGGTTAATGGCAATCGACGATTCATTCTGCACCGGTAATTGATCCGTCTCGGGTTCGACGAGATTCACATTTTCAAACGCCGAAACATTCGCCTCTGTCGAAAGGACTCTCGGAATTTTGGGAGAATGGAGCGGCAAAAGCGGCGGCTCGACAAAGCCCACCGGCGTCGGGTGCGCCGACTCCATCCACCGGCGATGCGCCTCGGCAGTGCGCTCATTGTCGAATTCACTGCTTTGAGCATAGGCGAAGGATATACCTGTTAGAAATGCGAGCAAAAAAGTACAGTATTTTTTCATATAATTCTCTGATAATAAATAGATTATGTTTCTGTTGTTTATATTCCGGGCGTTCGCTTGCGGTCACCCTTGCCGTCCGGGCCGCGGGGATTTTGACGCAAGAGGCGCAAAGGGCGCTAGAGTTCGCTATTGCTAAGTGGGCGCAAATTACCATTTTCTCTGCTTTTTTATGGGCAAACATGTATTTTTGCAGGTTATTAATCCTCAATTTTTCAATTTTTTTACCAAAATTCTATGCATACACCTCTGCACATTCTCAATTCCGTGTTTGGATTTGAGAGCTTTCGATTAGAACAGGAAAAAGTCATTTCTACTGTTCTCCGCGGCGAAGATTGTTTTGTTCTTATGCCCACCGGCGGCGGTAAGTCGCTGTGTTATCAAATTCCTGCGCTCTGCCTCGACGGACTGACGGTCGTAATTTCTCCGCTCATCGCTCTCATGAAGGATCAGGTCGATGCGCTTCGCTTGAACGGCGTGGCGGCGGTATTTCTCAATTCATCGATGGATGAAGGCGAGCAAAATTCTGCGATTCAAGGACTGCGCAATAAATCCTACAAGCTGCTCTATATCGCGCCCGAACGTCTCTTTTCGGCAGGATTTATTGACTTTTTATCGACGTGCGGCGTATCGCTGTTTGCGATTGACGAGGCGCACTGTATCTCGCAGTGGGGACACGATTTCCGTCCCGAATATTTACAGCTTTCGGCGCTCAAAATACATTTTCCGAGTGTGCCGGTGATAGCGCTCACGGCGACGGCAGAGACACTCACGCGGAAGGATATCATTGAGAAGCTCGCCCTGCGGCATCAGAATATTTTTGTGAGCTCGTTCAACCGACCCAATATCACCTATACCGTTCTCCCCAAACACGATACCTACCGTCAGCTCAAGAAATATCTCCTCTCGCGTCCGAATGAAAGCGGTATAATTTATACACTTTCGAGAGCCGGTGCGGCTGCACTTGCCGATGACCTTGCCGCCGATGGATTTTCGGCATTACCGTATCATGCGGGGCTGGATACGGCGACCCGTACCAAACACCAAACGCTGTTTCAAAAAGACGATATTAAAATTATCTGCGCGACGATTGCCTTCGGCATGGGAATCGATAAGTCTAATGTTCGCTTCGTGATACACTACGACCTTCCCAAAAATATCGAGGGGTATTACCAGGAAACGGGTCGTGCCGGACGGGACGGACTCCCGAGTGATGCGGTGCTGTTTTTTAGCGGCGGCGATGTGATGAAGCTCCGTAAATTCTGCGAAATCGAAGGGAATCCCGAGCAAACACAGATCCTCAAGCGTAAATTACAACTCATGGCGGATTATTGCGAGACGCATACCTGCAGGCGGCAATGGCTGCTGCAGTATTTTGGCGAGGAATTTCCGTCTTTCTGCGGCGCGTGTGATGTGTGTCTCACGCCGCATGAAAAAATTGACGGCACGGTCGTCGCACAGAAAGTGCTCTCGGCGATTCTCCGCACGGGGGAGCGATTTGGGATTGGGTATATAATTGATATTTTACGGGGAATTAACTCTCCTAAAATCAAGCTCGAACATCTCAATATCAAGACCTTCGGCGCCGGTCGTGACATGAGCGCGAATGCCTGGCGGGCGTATATCAAAGAACTCATTACGCTCGGCTATATACGTCAGACAGATGACCAATATCCGATCTTGCAGCTCACCGACAAAAGTCGTGATGTGCTTTTTGCCGGAGCGAAGGTCGAGCTGACAAAGCCTGAAGACAAACCGCAAATCGTTCCCGCCGAACGTGCCAAGCGTGACCGTACGGGCATTTCTCCCGCGCAGGCAGCACAGGAAGCGCAGGACAAGCTTCTCTTCGAACGTCTCCGCACGCTCCGCCGCAGTATTGCCGACCGCGAAAATGTACCTGCATTTATGGTACTCAGCGATGCAGTACTTGTCGAACTCGCCGCATATATGCCACACTCAATGAGCGAACTTGCTCAAATATCAGGATTTGGTGAAGTAAAGCTGGCACGGTACGGTTCGGACTTCCTCGATGAAATCATTGCCTACTCTTCCGAAAACGGACTGCACTCGCGCATTCATCTCAAGGCGCAGAAGCGGCAGCGTATGACGCAGTCCGAACGTGATATCCGCAGGAAATTTGACACCAAGCGTGCGTCGCTGGAATTATGGCGGGAAGGTAACTCTGTTCAGGATATTGCCGTGCTCCGTCAGCTCGCGCCCTCGACTATTATGGGTCATCTGACGACCTATCTGACGTCGGGTGAAGTGAATATTACCGAGCTCGTCCCCGAGGACAAAATCGAGCGTATAAGGGCGGCAATTATCCGGCATAACTATTCTCCTGAGAATGCAATTACGCCACTGAAAGAAGAGCTCGGCGAGGATATAGACTTTGGAGAAATCCGCGCCGTACTTGCAGCTTTATAGGCGATTTTTCGGTAATTTTACGGTGATAACAGGCGTTAATGGCACGCTGATTTTTATGATTTGTTATGATTTCCGCTGTTGATTCAATCATTCTTTATCATACAAAATCATACAAATCAGCGTGCTATTCTTCAAAATATAAAGACATCATGCAACACATCTCCTCCGTTCTCCGTTCGCAATACACGGCATCGCTCAAGATGCTTAGACTCTCTATAACTGCATGTCCCGAAAGTGCTTGGCACAACGCTGAGGACGGCAATCGCTTCTGGCATATCGCTTATCATACCTTATTTTACGTAGCGTTCTACCTCTCTCCAAGTGAAGAGCAGGCAGTGCTGTGGAACAAATGCCGTCCGTATTATGAGGATTTAGGGAAATTACACGATGTACCGGAGTATGATGTGAATAATAATATCCCTTACTCCAAAGACGAACTCTATGAATTCATGGACTTTATCCTCACGCGGCTGGATGTGGCATTTGAAGAAGTGCCTTTGGACGCACCGAGCGGTTTTCCGTGGATTTCGTTTGATAAATTACAACTCCACATCTATAATCTGCGGCATTTACAACATCACACAGGTCAACTATCCGAACGTATTAAGCAATTGACCGGCAAGGGAGTAGCATGGGTGGGTAAAGGGTAAGTTGCATCGCCCTTTGCGAACTTT
>JBPOHH010000682.1:0-2778 GCA_052035765.1 Bacteroidota bacterium | reverse complement strand
CGCAATTGCATTCCGATGCAATAAGAATCTCCCTGACTAGACCCGAGCTTCAGGTGGAGGTGAATTAAATCAATTCAAAACATATACCCTGCACCCAAGGACAACGTAGAGAGCGAGGCATTATATGAAGTCTGTACATGATTCGTAATAGAATAGACTCCTCGTATATCGACCGAAAGATTGCCGGTAATGTAATATTCAACACCGGCTGTGATTCCTAATTGGAACCGTTCTGATAAATAAGTAAGATCCCTCTCAGATGTACTTGCCGGTGTGGTAAATACCGAATCCATTGAATAGTACGTTTTTACAGAAACTATGTAACTACCAACCGGACCTGCTACGACACCCACATTACCGGCTTTGGAAGTGCCACTACTCCAACGTAAGAGCAACGGAACACGTAGAGCAGCCACTTGATGACGGGTAGAAACCTGCATAGTTGCCTGCTTGCCATTTTCAGCTGTCACCCGTAGTTCATCAACAGACTTCCCTATCTCAACGACATACTGCACTTCCTGCTGCAACGACCATTCATTGTTCAAGGAAATAATCAAGAGTCCACCGCCATAGATGCCTATTCCTGGAGTGGGTTTAGCTTTTGATGTAAAGAAATTACCGGATAACAATGAAATGCTTCCGCCAATACGAGCGCCAAAGCGTAGTTGAGATGTCTGGGCATGGGTAGTATGGAAGAGTGCTGCTATGAGCAGAAGAGTAAGAAGGGAGATTTTCATGGGTGTATTCCTCTGTGAAGTATTAAATTATTATTCAATGCCTATAGTATGTGGGGAATCAAAATCTATACCCAGCTCCTAATGTTAAGGTAGAGAGCAAACCGCTGTATGGCTCTTTTCAATGATTGGTAAAAGAATGAATTCCCCGAATATCGACCAAGAAGTCGTTGGTGATGTAATATTCAACACCGGCAGTGATTCCGAATTGGAGATGTTGCGCTTTAGAAGTAAGATCCCACTCAGAAAAATCAGAAGAAGTGGAATTAAATGATTCTCTGGAATAGTCACTCCACACTGATAGTATGTAATTACAGACAGGACCGGCTACAATTCCCAGATGTCCCGCTTTGAAAGTGCCATTACTCCATCGAGCAAGTAGCGGCATCCGCAGCGCAGATACGTTGTGTCGAAGGGTGCCCTCCCCTTTTCTGGACTTACCATTATCAGCCGTCAAGGTCACTTCTTCGATCATCTTTCCTGATTCAACGACGAACAGCACTTCCGGCTGCAGCGACCATTCTTCTGCCATTGGAATTGTCATGAGTCCGCCGGCATAAAAACCGAGTCCCGGTGCAGGTTTTCCATCCTGCAACCCCACATCACCAGTCAAAAATGAAACACTCCCTCCGATGCGAACACCTAAGCGTAGCTGTGATGTCTGGGCATGAGTTGTTTGGAAGAAAGCTGCTAGGAGTAGAAGAGTGAGAAGCGCGATTTTCATGGGTGTATTCCTATAGGATGTGAAATATAATAGATACAGTATAATTTACAGGCATTTATTTAAAATCGATAGCCAATCCCAAGTGTTGTTAATAATCCTCCGCTCCTGCCCCCTGTGTAGAGTTTCGTATCTAAGGCAGCAACCCAATTGCTACTCAAAAGAGCCTGTAAAGAAATCCCACCACCAGCACACACTTCATTATAATGATTATGAAGTGATGTACCTGAAGATGCTACTTCTCTATTCTCATTGCCGCTACCAACCATCCCATAGCCACGAATAGAAAAATCAGATCGCGCATGGATAGAAAACCCAAGTTCGAGAAACATAAGCGTCAAATCTCTTGTCTCCGTAATAATGAGCCCAGATGACACCGATTGATAACTCCCGCCAAACATATACACAAACGAAGCGCCGCAATAGAGCCAAAATGGAGTGTCGATACATCCACGAACACCAAGCGCATACGGCGGCGCATGGGAACCATCAATATCATTATTACTGCCAAGAAGGAGATGCACTTCCGGATGAAGGGGCGAAGTAACCGCCACAGAAGCAGAATCCTGCGCGAGAAGCGATGAAGCCGAGAACATGAGCACAAGACAAGTACTTAGGATAGTGTGCATAGGTATGTCTTTGATTGTGAAAAGAATACCTCCGACCGAAAAGCCGGAGGTCTCATAACAAATGATTTATGTAATGTAAGCTTTCTTTATTTCAGGATTTAATATTCTCCAGCAACACCTCTGCAATATCCTTAATCCTCACATCATCAATCTTCTCGGCAGCTTTTACGCCGTCGGTGATCATCGTCGTGCAGAACGGACAATTCACGGCGATGGTTTGTGCGCCTGTTGCGAGTAATTCATTCGTACGCTCGATGTTGATGTAGGTGCCTGCTGTCTCTTCCATAAACATACGTCCACCACCTGCTCCGCAGCATAAGCCCTTGTCGGCTGAACGCTTTACTTCGAGAACTGTGAGACCGGGGATATCGCTGAGCGTCGCGCGGGGAGCTTCGTATTCTTCATTATAGCGACCGAGGTAACATGAGTCATGGTAGGTAATTGCACCCTGAGACGCCTTCGACTTGTCAATCACGAGGCGCTTGGCTTCAATCAAATCGCGGATATACTGCGTGTGGTGCATTACTTCATACGTACCACCGAATTGCGGATAATCATTCTTGAGCGTATTGAAGCAATGCGGACAGGTCGTGACGATCGTTTTCACATTATACGCGTTCATCGTTTCGACGTTCATTTTCGTGAGCATGTCGGCGAGGTATTCGTTGCCGCTTCTGCGTGCCGGGTCGCCGGT
>JBPOHH010000683.1:0-1593 GCA_052035765.1 Bacteroidota bacterium | reverse complement strand
CCTGATTGGGATGCACACCCACATTGCCACGGCGAATTCCTTTCCAGCCGCACTGTTGTATCAACCATGCAGCGGGGATTTTTTCGTCGGAATTAGGTTGGGAATAATGAGGAATTTCCGGGTATTTCTCTGCTAACACCGTAAATTCAGCAGCCGTAATGGTAGGATTTTTGAAAAAACTTCCCGCATTTCCAATCTCGGCAGGGTCAGGCAGCTTCCGCCGACGCACCGCACATACTGCGTCAAATACATTACGAATCAACGGCATCGTCACGTTCATCGTCGCAAGCTCGGTCTCGATATCTTTGTATGAAGTATTCTGCGCGACATCACTTTTTTCCAACCGAAGTGACACGGAAGTGATAATCGCCTGCCCGCGTAATTCATGCTTGAATATACTGTCACGGTAACCAAATCGGCACTCCACAGCCGGTAATGTTTTGATTTCCTGCGTTTGCATTTCAACATACTCAAGCGATTCGAGGACATCCTTGAGCTCTACACCATACGCTCCTATATTCTGAATTGGGGACGCACCGACGGTTCCGGGAATTAATCCAAGATTTTCAATCCCTGCGTAATGATGTTCTACACAATAGCGTACGAGCTCATGCCACGACTCCCCGGCGCCGACTTTGAGAATAATATCGGTGGCCGTTTCCTGTATAATTTCCTTCCCGAGGATGCCAATTTTTACAACCGTTCCGTGGAAATTACCGGTAAAGAGCATATTACTTCCGCCGCCGAGAATGAGCATGGGCGAATATTTCTCACGACATATTTGCTGCACATCGTCCACGCTCAGCGCCTCGATGAATCGCTCGGCATGAGCATTGATGGCAAAGGTATTGAATTTTTCTAATGAATAGTCTGTGTGGATGGTCATCGCAGGGAGCGGGGAAGAGTTTGAAGGAACGCCGAATGTTTATGGCAAAGTTATGGTTTTAGCAGCAGATGCCCAAATCGACAGGTAGTGACCACAGCGATAAAACGCAGATAGCGCAGATTCTTAGGATGAACGCCGATGACAGCGGTATATTTCGCTATCATCTTCTATCATAAGAATCTACGCTATTGATATTGGTTAATGTTGCAATCGTGCATTACCGTGCGTATTGTAAATAATTCACCTTAAAACGCAAAGTTGAACCCGACTTTAAACGCCGAATAGCTCATCGCAGGAGCAGTATTAAACGGCCAATTCATGTTTTTTTTGCGGAGTTCGTACAACCCATACGAGAGTCCATTTTTAAGTATAAATCCGACAACCGGTGCAGCATTCGGCGATGACTTGGAGATAGCCCGCACAAAATTGTCGATCGCGCCTTGACCGATCGCCTCGACCACTTCGCTTCCCGCCCAATACCAAAATAAATGGCGCGGATACACCACCGAAAATTCATAACCTAACGTGAGCCCTGAATTCTTCGTAAATTGAACAAGCACACCCGCTTCGCTCTCCTTGCCGAATCGAAACGCATCATGAAATGGTGCTAGTACCGCACCGCCAAGGGTATCCGCCGGAAGAGGGTCGGCAGAAAACTTTGTCCACAACGCCCCGCCGCCATGATAGGGCACAATCGCCACATCCGT
>JBPOHH010000513.1:0-3953 GCA_052035765.1 Bacteroidota bacterium | reverse complement strand
ATTTTCGTGCGCCAGATATCATAATCTCCGCCTCGATTGGTCGCATAATACAAGTACCCGTCACCACTTATGCACGGAGTTTGTTCGGAATAATCGCTTGTATTGACAGTTTCAAGAGCGATGGGCGTGCTCCAACCCGAACCCATTCGTGTGGAGACAAAGAGGTCTGTTTTACGTTTGCCGGGTGAACGACGGTCAGAGGAAAAATACAGAAATTTTCCGTCCGGTGAGAGGGCAGGGGTGTCATCCCAAAAGTCAGAATTTAGATTATCGAGGCGTTTGATAGACCATTCGCCGGAACCCGATGTCGTAATTTCATATAAGTCATTGCCGGCGCTTTTGTTATTGGGGAGCAGGCGATTGGATACCATGATACCGTAGGAACCGTCGCATTGGGAAAATATAGGGCAGCCGTCGAGCTCGATTTGCGAACTTTTCCCCGACTGCGATTGATTAATCGGAAACGGAAGGGCGGTGGATTCACCCACACCGGAGGAAGTGACAGGCGCCATCATGATTTTCCGGGCACGTTTGGTGGCCGAGTCTTTGCCACGGGAGGTCGTCACCCAGAGTTCGGTACGGTTCTGCACCGTTCGAAACGCCACTGCATAATCATCCTGCCCGGAATTCAGCGATGAATAAGGGAGCGGCTGTGCTGTCATTGTGAGTGCGCCAAAGATCGACAAAAGTACCACTACACCTGCATGCGTAAAGTATTTCCGAATCATACATAGTCCTGCGATTGATGTAAAAGGAAAATTCCGGTTACTTACAAAGTAAATCAATTATGAAGTATGTCTATAGTATAAAATGAATTACAACGGATAGCATATCTGCATGCACACCGTCGGCACGCCGGCTCCGCTTTGGGTGTCATTGCGGATATCGACGATCCAGATGATTCCGCAGAACTCCCGACCGTCGGTATAATTCAGTGTAAATGAAATCACATCCCATAATCTCACCGGAAGTGCTCCCGTTGGTGCGGCCGCATCGCAGGAAGTAATATACTTTCCGCCGAAACTGCAAGCCGTCTCACCGGCGAATGTACTGGGATGATTATCAACGACTTTCCAATGTGCGAAGTCCGAATTGAGAATCGTCGTCAGCGCGCCGACATTGATATTATCAATAAAAATATCGCGGTCGGTGGTGATGGCCGGATTGTTTTTGTAGGTAATGATATTATTGGTGCGGTCCATTTGTATCACTTCGAACCATTTACCCAATGTTTCCGACCATTTATGCATACACTGATAGAGCGAGTAATTACAAGCTGTATCAGCAAGCCCTTGAATCGTATATAATTGAGTCACACATCCGCCGATAGTAAGTTGCGAATTGAAATTAATTTTCCCCGGTGTATTTCCCCGTCCGCCGCTCCATACATCGGTCGCTTTGGGGAGGAATTTCAGGGTGAAAATTGCCGTATCGCCGGCACCGACGAGTTCGGAAGAAGGTGATACTGAAAAGACACTTGAGCCAAACGCTGCTGTGATGGTCACATCGCATTTTCCGGTATTAATTACTCTCAATGTACGTGCATTTTGTCCTAAATCCACATCGACGCAATTCTTGAGTGTATCGAGCACACGCTTGGCAGGGGAGAGGAAAATCGACGACGTCAGGGTGTCAATTCTACAGGAAGGCACACCAGCCGAACCTCTAAACCGCACCACCAATTCGTTCGGACATTGCTTGACGGTGCCATTTGATTGGATCACTCTCATAGAATATCGTATGTCGAACCGATAGGGAATATTTTGTGTCGGACTAAAGCGCACCGAGAGTTTACCGAATGACGAACCGGGAGAGATGCGCACACTTGACGGCAGGGAATTATTCGCAGAAATCACTTCAAACTCCTGCGAGGTGCCGGGAGAAACGAGGGTAAATTCAATATCGCATCCTGCAGCGCGGTTGTCATTGGTAAAGCCAACCGGAATATCCACCGTGGAATCATTGCCGATGCATACTTCGACGGGACGGGTGGTATCAGCCGGGAAATCAATAGGTTTGAGCGTCGGCGGGCAGTCGCAGTCTTCTTTTTTGCGTGTTTCGGTGGTGAGGGTAAAGCTGCAGGTGAGGCACGAAGGATTCGTGGGCGAAGAAGCGACGATATTCACGGTGTATTGATCGCGGCTGAGCGCTGCATTGGCATTCGGCGTAAAGTAATAACAAATCTGGAATCGTGCTCCGTTCGGCACACTTGCCGGCTGCGCCACGACCACACCATTGACTTTGATTCTCGTTGTCACAAACGGAATAGCGCCGGATACTTGGGAAAGCGTCAGTGTTTCGTTGGTGGAATTGACGTATTCGGTAGTGCAGGAGGAGTCGGAGGTAATATCGGGGAATTCGCAGAGCAGGTTCACCGGCGAACACGACAGTGTGCCGCATCGGCTGATGGTCACCCGTCGTGAGAGGGTGATGTCGATCGTAGCATTGCGGCAGACGCGGATGGTATCGAGCCGGAAGTCGCCGTTTGTTTGATTCCCTTTGAATTCAAGTCCTGCCGTGCCGGTCGGAATATCCGTACGAATGACAACGAGAGCGCTGTCATTGGCGACCGGGACCGGCAAAGTAGCGGAAAATTCACCATCATTACCGGCTGATGACATGGTGGTGAAATCCAACTGTTTTGCAGTGCCGAGCAGTGCCCATTGCACGCGTACGCCGGAGAGTGACTGACCGGATTGGTCCTGCACTCTGACCGTCACTTCGAAGCCGTTACCGACGACCAAATCGGTCGGTTCGGTCGCCTGCTGACATCCGAAGCATACGACGAGTATAAGGAATGTAAGGAGATTCAGAACGCCATTTCTCGAATGCCTTGATGCGAAGTACGTTGTAATCATGGTAAATAGGAAGAGAAAGTTCAACGAATGATGTATTATAGAATGAAGGATTGCGCCACGCGCGACTACCAATCAATATGAACGCCGAGCTTGAGGAGAATACTGTGAACGGAGTTCGTATTAACCACATAAAATTCATCGGGATTACCATTCGGGCCCGGAGGACAGGTGAGGCATGGTGTGCGGAGATTGAGGCGCATATACCGATAACCGAGCGATGCGGTGAAGATACCGGCAAAGGGGAGTCCGATACCTCCGCCGAGGAGATATTGACCATACTCATCGGGGTTAATGGAAGGTTCACTCCCGCTACCTTCAAACGAATGATTAAAAATCACGCCGCCTTCGACAAAGAGAAATGGGCGGAAATTATCTTGTACAACGCTATTTTTTCGGTAAAAATAGACCGTCGAGTCGGTTGCGGTGGGAGATTGCACTTCGGTATAGCCCGAGCCGGGCTCGATATGACGGTCATCTGACTTACCGAATTGACACGCCGACGGCACGAATTCATAGACGGTTTCATAATGAGCTTCACCGAGGAGGGTATAGCGCAGATGACCCATCACAGGAATGCGCATGCGACCACCTTCGAGAAAAGCGCCACCGCCGAGAGCGAGCGAGAATTTACGACCGAGAAGCGTACCGAAGGGAGCAATGAGGAGTTCGCCGCCATAATAGATACTCCCGAATCCAATCGCGCGGGACGATTCATCGCTGCCGCCATAGCCGAGATTACCGGTGAGCTCTATAAAGCTCGCAGGTATATCGCTTGTGTCGAGGGAGGAGAGAAATTCCCGTGCGGGTAAGACTTGCTGGGTGAAGGGATTACCGTCCAAGCCCAGACTCCCGGTCGAAATATATTCGACCTGATGAGCCATGACAATGGTATCGCTGCAACCGGTTGGTTTTAAGAATCGCAACCGGAGTGCTTGCTGCTTACTACCGTTAATTTCAATCATTTCGCGCTTGACGGACACGCAATTCGAGAGAAGAGTTTTATCTCGAAATTGAACATCCATGACGGTATCGCGTGAGTTTTGCGCGGTGGGCAGCAGGCATTCAGCACATTTGCTTTTCAGCGGTTGTGCGTTG
>JBPOHH010000514.1:0-5352 GCA_052035765.1 Bacteroidota bacterium | reverse complement strand
CCGATTAATACTGTTTCCGGTAGCTCTGGAACCGGTGTGAGCGGTAGCTTCGACCTCGGGGTACTCTGGAAGCCGGCAAAACTCGAAATCTTCGATATCGATTTAAATGATAAATTCTCGCTCGGTACCAATCTTCAAAACGTCGGTCCAAAAGTAACCTATGCTCAGGAATCAGATCCGTTGCCGACGACCTTTCGCCTTGGCACTGCAATCAACTTAGTTCGTGATGAATTTAATGACCTAACGATTGCATTTGATATGTCCAAGCTGCTCGTACGCCGTGATAATCAAGCATCGGACCCGATTCCAAAATCATTTGTCACCGCATGGGAAAAAGGCGGAGTCGATTTATCGGCAGGTATGGAATATTGGTATGAAAGAATAGTAGCTTTGAGAGCAGGATATTTTACCGAGCCGGCGAACTCCGGTAACAGGCAGTTCATGACCTTTGGGGCAGGCGTCCGCTATGACATGTTTAATCTCGATTTTAGTTTTATCAATACGTTCGAGGCAAATCATCCACTTGGCAATACGATGCGCTTTTCAATGGTAATAGACTGGGCAAATAGCGGAAAATAACCTCGCCGACTCTCATAGTAGATTATGGTAAGGGAGTGAGCAATGCTTCAAATCCAGCGACTCACTCCCTTTTTTATGTAAATATCACAGAGCAACAATAGAAAAGCAAGGAGCTCGTCATGCGAGCTCTTCTATTTTAAATACCCGCCCAAAAACGGGAAAAATTGTACCAATCGGAGGACAGTTTGGCATGAGAATTACCAAACAATATACAAATCGGGAAAGTCAGTCATTAGATAAGTATTTACAGGAAATTGGCCGTGTGGAATTACTTGGGCCGAACGATGAGATTGATCTCGCTCGTGCTATCAAACGCGGAGGGTGGGATGGAGAACGCGGACTTGAGCGGCTGGTAAAAGCGAATCTTCGATTTGTTGTAAGCGTTGCCAAACAGTATCAAAATCAAGGGCTTTCGCTCGGTGATTTGATTAACGAAGGAAATCTTGGGCTTATTAAGGCTGCTAAGCGTTTTGATGAAACACGCGGATTTAAGTTTATTTCATACGCCGTATGGTGGATTCGCCAGTCTATATTGCAGGCCCTTGCAGAGCAGTCGAGAATTGTGCGTCTGCCACTTAATCGTGTCGGCGCACTGAATAAAATCGGTAAGAAGTTCAGCGAATTAGAGCAGGCATTTGAACGCGAGCCGACCGCCTCGGAACTTGCCGAGCAGCTCGATATGAGTGTCTCTGAAATAGCTGAAACTATAAAAATCTCGGGTCGTCACCTCTCGGTCGATGCTCCTTTTGTTCAAGGTGAAGACAATCGATTGCTCGATATCCTGCCGAACGATATGCAGCCGCCACCGGATTCTGAGTTGATGCGTGAATCGCTCCGAGTAGAAGTGCAGCAAGTGTTAAACACACTCTCACTCCGCGAAGCAGAAGTTATTAAGTTGTATTTTGGTCTTGACGGTGTGTGCCTCACTCTCGAAGAAATCGGGGAAAAATTTAATCTAACCCGCGAGCGTGTACGGCAGATTAAAGAAAAAGCAATTCGCCGATTACGTCATGCTTCACGCTCAAAATCACTTCGTTCGTATTTAGGCTAAGAGGCTATAAATGAATAAAACGGCTGGAAAAATTCAGCCGTTTTGTTTTTTCCTTGATTGTTAAGAATTGAACTGCTATTTTGTATAGTCAAAAGCGGTCTATGCCGCCTGTCTATCGAAAATTAATCATTGAAAAGGGGAGTACCCGCAGTGGCAGAAGAAGAAAATAAACAGCATACACGTCCTCCACATCGCCAAAATCAGCGGGGCTTCGACCGACGACGTCAGAACAATTCACGACCTCCCGCAGAGAAAGACACCCAGCAAAAAGAAGGAATGCCCTACGCTGAGGATGCAAAACGCTCCCAAGAGCGGACTTCATCAGTTCAGCCTGTACGCAGTCATCAGCATAAAATATCATCGCATACTGATAAAAACGAACATTCACTTCATCAGAATTCTACGCGCCATCAGCAGTCCCCGGTGAATGTCTCCGTCGTAATTCCACTCCTGAACGAAGAAGAATCCTTGCCAGAGCTTGCTGCACAACTAAAAAAAGTGCTCGCAGTCGCTGCTAAGGAAAAATACGAAGTGATTTTTATCGACGATGGCTCGACCGATGGATCATTTCAGGTTATCCGCGAGCTCAATCGTAAGGATAGCCGTTTTCATGCAATACGATTTCGTCGAAATTACGGGAAATCAGCTGCACTTGCCGTGGGATTCGCAGAAGCAAAGGGCGAAGTCGTTATTACCATGGACGCAGATCTGCAGGATGATCCATCCGAAATTCCACATTTAATCGATAAGCTCCGCGAAGGATATGACTTGGTCTCCGGATGGAAGAAAAAACGCTACGACCCTTTCCATAAAACTGTACCCTCACGATTCTTTAATTTCGTAACCTCCAAGGCGAGCGGTATCAAGCTCCATGATTTTAATTGCGGACTAAAAGGATATCGGAAAGAAGTCGTTAAAACTCTCCAAGTCTATGGCGAGATGCATCGTTACCTTCCAGCTCTTGCTCATTGGGATGGTTTCCGTGTGACTGAAATTCCTGTCACACATCATGCACGTCGATTCGGAAAATCAAAGTTCGGATTTAGCCGATTTTTTAAAGGTTTTCTGGATTTACTCACAGTTCTCTTTACCACACGCTATGTCAAGCGACCGCTGCACTTATTTGGAACAGCAGGTACGTTACTGTCATTAGTGGGATTTGGTACTGATTTGTATCTTACTTTCGAATGGGCAATGGGCAAAACCTCACTCAGCAATCGCCCACTCGCTTTATTTGGAGTAGCACTGATAATTGTCGGTGTGCAGCTCATTTGCTTTGGACTAATCGGTGAATTGCTGGTGAAGAATTTTCAGAAAAATGTTGAATACAGTGTGCGTGAGCGCCTATAATAAGTTGTAAAATTAACGATTTGATAAAATATTATGGTTAAAGTACTCGGAATATTACTCTTACTTATCGGCGTATTAACCAATACAATGACCGCGCAAACGACGAGAATTGTATCACCAAAAGCCAAAGCACCCTTTACCTTCCCGGAGGTAGAAATTGGAGCCGGACTCACGACATTTTATTTGAACGGAGATAACCCGGCCAGAGATCTTATTTATCCGAAAGATACTATACGGTCGATCGGTGGCGGATTCAGCGGTTCACACCCCGGCTTGGCCTTCCGCGCTACATTCATTCTTGATCCTGAACGCACATTTCGGGTCGTAGCCGGATTCGATTATATGGTTCTTGTAGGACAGCAACGTATTGAAGCGTCAGGGTTTAGCTTTTATGCTAAACATACGGTTAGCGCCCCTGCAGCCATCCTCGGCTTTGAATATGCCTACGCCAATCTTCCGCTTGCCAAGGCTAAAGCATACGCAGGGATAGATATCAGGAATACGTTTATTTCCGGTAATTTCCACAAAACTATCGTCTACACGAATTTTAGACCATTTAAAGTAGATGAAGAAGAATTTACGACGAAAGAATCGGTTAGCCGCCTTGGGCTGGGATTACGCCTAGGCGTCGAAGGAGAGCTCTCACCACCGGTATCTATCAACATGAGCGCAGGCTATTCTTCGATTAATCTTTTTAATGCTGATGCTTCCGGCTCTCGAGGACAATTACTCACACCCTCTATTTCTGAAGATTTTGATAGAGTGGAAAGAATTCTAGGGAATTTAAGCTTTACCATGATGGTACAATATAAGTTCTAACAGCTTCGCCCCGAATACCCCCCGTTTACGAATATTATTCTTGATAACAGATAATGATAATTCATTCCGATTGCACGTATTTTCGTGGTGATGTACCTTGTAACCCACATAAACTACATGGTGTTCACTGTGATGACTGTGAATTCTATCATCCCAAAACCGGTATCATCCTCATCATCAAG
Source organism: Bacteroidota bacterium (assembly GCA_052035765.1). Lineage (GTDB taxonomy): Bacteria > Bacteroidota > Ignavibacteria > Kapaibacteriales > UBA961 > JADJXV01. The sequence continues at coordinate 1,371 of JBPOHH010000514.1, read as the reverse complement.
CTCGGTGCTGTTGGTGATGTGATTCGTACCACTCCACTTCTCTATCGCCTCAAAAGCGACTACCCTGACTCTGCAATTTGGTGGCTGACTCTTACCCCGGATGTCGTGCCCGCTGTCGTCGATAAAGTTCTCCGCTTCTCACCCGAAGCATTGATTACCCTCCAGGCAACACATTTTGATATCCTTATTAATCTCGATAAAGACACCGAGGCATGCGCCCTCGCGACCGTCGTGTCCGCCGATGAAAAAAAAGGATTTATCCTCAAACATGGCAAGCCCGCACCGGTGAATACCGATACAGATCATAAATTCTACACCGGACTCTTTGATGACTTAAGTCAAGCAAATACAAAATCATACCTTCAGGAAATATTCGAAATATGCGGCTGGGACTTCGCCGGTGAAGAGTATATTTTAGATGTACCTCCCGCCGGCTCACGACTGATTGAGTCCGAAGGAAAGATCGTCGTAGGACTCAATACCGGATGTGGCGAACGCTGGGTGTCGCGCCTTTGGGAGTTATCCCGATGGGAACAACTGATACGTCAGCTTCAAGAGAATGGATACTATCCGGTACTGCTCGGCGGAAAACAAGAATATGAGAAAAACCAAGAACTTGCAGCCCAAACAGGTGCGCTCTGCCCGCCGCCGAGAAGTCTTCCGGAGTTCATCGGTCTTATGAATGAATGTGATGTGGTCGTCACCGGCGTTACGATGGGACTCCATATCGGTATCGCCCTCAGCAAACGCATCGTCGTGATGAATAATATTTTCAATGCGCATGAATTTGAGCTCTACGGCCGCGGGGAAATTGTCGAGCCGTCGAAAAAATGCGAATGCTATTTCCGACCAACATGTGTCAATCCCAAATATAACTGCATGGAATATTTGTCCGTTGAGCAAATTTATGAAGCTACCGTGCGGCAGGCTGCCATGAGCACCCATTCTTAATTGTAAACAATTCTAACGAATTACCTGCTCTCCAACTATGACCGAATTTGACCGCTACGCTCTCGAATATGAGCACATGCACGCCGAGAATGTCAAGCCCTCCGGCTATGAACCGTCCTATTTTGATGAATATAAAGTCAAGGAAATTCACCGCCAGCTCGTGCTCTCGGGCGATGCCGGTAAGCCATTGAAAATTCTGAATTTTGGCTGTGGGATTGGGAAAAGCGAACCGTTTTTGACGTCCTATTTCCCGAATGCAAAAATTATGGGAATTGATGTGTCGGTTGAGTCGGTGAAACTTGCGCGCAAATATAATGCAGGACTGCCAAATGTAGAATTTGATACGTTCGAAGAAGGTGGCGAAATTCCCAAACATCAAAAGTATGATGTGATTTTTATTGCGAATGTCTTTCATCATAT
>JBPOHH010000253.1:0-1884 GCA_052035765.1 Bacteroidota bacterium | reverse complement strand
ATTTAAATACAAACACCCAATCTTCTGCTGCTTTTATTTCGTCACTACTAAGTTCACATCCTGCTTTAACTTCATTTGCACAATGCCACGCACTTAAAACATACGTTTTCTTGTTATTAGCTGTATTATTGATAAGTGTGCCAGTACAAATACTCTTTTGTGTGCCATATACTTCAATATGACACACTGCATATTTTTCACGACACCAATCATCTCCATGCGAGCAATTAACATTCGGATTACAGTTAGTGACCTCCCCTGCAGAACCATCGAACGTGCGCTGAATTTCCTCATCTTTGAGATCTTTTCTTGATAGTGGTGGAGCAATTGGTACGCTCCCACGGTATCCTTGATATACAGCAGACAACAGAATTTCCGACTGATGAAGTGCTGAAGGCGGCTCATACAATTCAAGGATATGAATACTTCCCGTCGTTGAGCCAATGGTAAATCGGCGATACTCTTTGTTATTTTTACTTGTAAACGGACCCTTTACGGAAAAATCCTTGTCCTCAGCATACACCCACATCTCTGTCCCTTGAGCCAAATAAAAATTGGAAAACAAGAAACTATGTGAAACAGCACCCGGACTCACAAACCTCATTCGCCACAGCCGTCCACCATCGGGTAGGTTATCCACCGTTCCTTGAAGTTCGGGGTTGATAGAGACATCTTTCCGAATACCTGCACGGTTTTCATAGCCTAATAGAATATCTGCTTCTTTTAAAGAATCACCGTTAACAGATGGTAACAGTATGGTTTGAATATCTGTAGACAATGTAATGCTACTACCATAATCCACACTTTTTGGATGCAATTGAGCGGAAGCAGGGATCATACAGATAAAACAAAGCAGAATTACTAAATATACGTTGTTTTTCATCCATTTCTCCTTATTGTAAAATCGTTTTTTGAAAAACAAACTTTACTGTATAGTCATTCCGAATTTTGGGTACACGGTATAAATATTCATAAGTTACACTCATGAGATCAGTATTAATTGAATCAATATGCCTATAACTTTCTGCAATACTTGTATAAGTTTTTGTTGAATCATTACGAATAAGAGTGTATCTGCTACGGTAATTATCACCAATAGAATGCCTCATCCAGAGTAAATCGTATTCTGAAAAATCAACATCTGTAAAAGTATAATCTTTACACTTTGTCGCTCTTTTTATAAATTCCTGAATAATATTGTACATTGAATCATTTCGAATACATAAAGAATCATGTGGCAAGCCACCAAGTGAAACTTTTTCACACAACGGCATACTCACCGTATCGGTCAAAGTATCAATCGTAAGTATAATCGTCGTATCGCCACCTGTTTTCGGTGGCGGCTGTGTCGTTGTATCTTTTTGACAGGATACGAGTGTGAGGATAAGAATTGCTGCTGCGAGAGGAAGTATGAGAGTTTTCATTGTGGGTATCCTTTATTTAGTGGGCGAGATGAGTGATTTAAGTGCAGCTACTTCGGCTTGAAGTGCTGTGTTTTCTTTGTTCATTTTGATCATATACAGGGTGAGTTCTTCTATTTTTTTCAGAAGTACTGCCTGCATTTCACCAAGATTAATTCCACTTTTTTCGACGTCAGCCGCGCTTGGTACATCGGCAAGATGTTTTTTAGAGCGGATTTGAAGTTCAACCTCCTCGAGAGTTGGTAGGTTATAATCATCGCTAAATACATAGTCAGACCATTCGGTAGTAGCCGTCACTATCATTTCCCGCCCAACTACTTTACCGTCAACCGACAGGAGATAGTCATCATCAGGTGAGACGGGGATTCTGCGTCCGGCAGTGCCGTTTGTGCCATTGCCGATCTCAACTTTACCCTTTGATTTTACGACGAGTGTTTCTTTGGTATTATCACCTGCGGAGATA
>JBPOHH010000572.1:0-10892 GCA_052035765.1 Bacteroidota bacterium | reverse complement strand
TTCGATTCAATGCCTTCCATGTCTGCGAGAATGATGTTACTCCAATTATTTGAATTGTTGAGTACGTCCTCCACCTTCATCGGCGGATGAATTACCGGCACACGCGAACGTTTGCATTGCTTGACGGCGGCAATAGCTTTCGCCTGCAGGCGCTCAAGCGCTAGCGTCTTTTTTTGAGAAAATTCACAGGCAAGCGAATAAAAATCCGTTATACCGAGTTCGGTGGCTTTTTCGAGGGCGAATTCCATCCGCTCACGACTCTCCAATATCCCGATTGCAAGACCTACACGCCTTGTATCTTCACCATAATTCGGGAGTAATTCTTCTATACGCAACGTCGCTTCCTGCTTGGAGATATGAGTGAGGATAGCTTTCGCGCAGAGACCTGTGCCATTCGTGAGAAGGATACGTTCACCGGCGCGGAGGCGGAGAGCCCAGAGGTGGCGGAATTCTTCACCGCGTATCGCGAGCGAGGTAGTTTCGGATGTTAATTCGGGCTCGTAGAGACATTCCATTATGTTTCCTTTTATTCGGGTTGGACGGCAATGGGTGTCCGCAGGCGACGGCTTGGAGTATGCAGAACCGAACCCAACAATTATCTTTACACTATTCAGAAGTACTTTTGGGCAAAAATACGTAAATTGAGTGGGAATAGGGTGGCGCGCTACCGATGAAAAAAATTTGAAACACTACCCGAGAAATTTCATAGTGGCGTTCACATTTTTCAATTTTTGAGGAACATTATGCTTTCTATCAATTCTCTGTCGAAGACATTTCGGGGTGGAATCAAAGCCGTGGAGAACCTTTCGTTCTCCGTACAGCCATCGCGAATATGTGGAATTTTGGGGCCGAACGGTGCGGGTAAGACAACGACTATCCGCATGATTTTAAACATCATAGAGCCGGATACCGGTTCGATCACGCTCGGTGGTGAGCCGATCACCGAGTCGAGTAAAAACTCCCTTGGATACCTGCCCGAAGAGCGCGGTCTCTACAAAAAAAGTACCATTGAAAATACCCTCCTGTATTTTGCCTCTCTCAAAGAAATCCCACCGGCGCAGGCGCGCAAACTCATCAATCCGTGGCTCGAACGCTTTAATTTGGGCGGTATGGGCAAGCGGAAAGTCGAGGAACTCTCCAAAGGGAATCAGCAAAAAGTGCAGTTTATCGCGGCTGTGTTGCATAATCCGGACTTGCTGATTTTGGACGAACCGTTCTCCGGTCTCGACCCGCTGAACCAATTGCTGTTTAAGGATGTGGTGCTTGATCTTCGTAAGCAGGGCAAGGCGATTATTTTCTGCACGCATCAATTGGAGTCCGCCGAAACAATCTGCGATGATATCCTGCTGATGAATAAGGGACATGCAATTCTCAATGGAACACTCGAATCAATCAAGCAGCAATTTACACGGCAGACATTGGTGGTGGAATTTGACGGTAATGGTGAATTTATTCAGAGCTTACCTTGTGTGAATAAGGCGCAAGTAAGTGCAGGCAAGGCAGAAGTCGAACTCAATCAAGGATATACGTCCAATGACTTGCTCACGGAAATGCTGCCCCGCGTCCTGGTACGTTCCCTCGAAAAAGCCACGCCGTCGCTCCTGTCCATCTTTACGTCCGTCGTGGGAGCCGAAAATTTAACGTCCGAATTTCTCTCACAAATTCCGAATGAATCCAAATGAAAATCAATAAATTACTCATGGTAGCCCGGTGGGAATTTACCGAAAAAATTCGTACAAAAGCGTTTTTGGTGGCGCTGTTCGTAACGCCGCTTATCACTGTCGTTTTCAGCGTATTACCTACGCTCCTTGCGACGAAAGAATCGAAGGAAACCAAGAACTTCGCCTTTTATGACGGCACCGGACAATTACTTCAACCCGCGCAGGAATTATTGAATAAAAAACACAAGCTCTCGACCGGACAGCCAATGTATCAGCTCGTACCGACTGCGACGGATGCTAAATCTGAGAAAATTGTCGAAGACTACAAAAAACGCGTGTTAAGTGAAGAATTTACGGGGATTTTCGTAGCGCCTGCCGGCATCGAAAAAGACCGCAAACTCACCTATTACAGTCCAAATGTGGCAAATGTCCGGGAAATCGAACGTGTTGGCAACGCGATTGAAAATGTGATCATCGAGTCAGAGCTCAAGAAAAATAATGTCGATGTCGCAAAATACCGTGAGATGAGCAAGTCGGTCGATACAGATCTCATCAAAATCACAAAGGACGGTAAAAACGAAGAATCTGACTTTCTTAAGCAGTTCATGGGCGCGTATGCGTCGCTCTTCTTAATTATTATTTTAATTACCACGACAGGTCAGGCGCTTGTGCGCAGCTTGCTGGAGGAGAAGAATAATCGTATCATGGAAGTGATTCTCTCGTCGTGTTCTTCGAAGGAATTGATGTTTGGTAAGTTGCTTGGATTAGGTGGGTTAGGACTCGTACAGGGAGGAGTCTGGGGGATTCTCGGTGTCGGCGCAGCCACGTATTTCGATACCGGTTTTGCGATTGCGAATTTGCCGATTATTCTTCTCTATGCGATTCTCGGGTATCTGTTTTATGCATCGTTGATGATTGGGATTGGCTCGACTGCCACGACCGAACAGGAAGCGCAGAACATTACGGGGTATATTATCATGCTGTCTGTCATGCCGTTTATGTTTATCATGGCATTGCTCGAGAATCCGAACGGTACGCTCGCGAAAGTGCTGAGCTATATTCCGTTTCTCACGCCGTCGATTATGACGTTCCGCATATCGGTGCAAACGCCGGAATTGTGGGAAATTTTCCTCTCGATTGTGGTGATGCTGATTTCTATTTCAATCGTTATTTATCTGTCATCCAAGATATTTACGGTGGGAATTCTTTCCTATGGCAAGCGGCTGACGTTAGCCGAAGTATGGCATTTGATGAAGTCACGCGGGTGATAGATTCTTCTGAGGGTATCACTTCGTAGTAATGCTCTCAGTGGTCTAGTGGAATCTGGGCTTACGATGTAAACACAAAGTTCACCAAGGTTGCACAAAGTTCACGACAAATACACCTACTCTATGGTGTACTTTGGGTTAAAAATGAAACTGCTGAGGATTAGCACGCTGATTTTCTATGATTGTGTATGATATTCGCTGATTAAAATCATCTTGGATCATAAAAATCAGCGTGCCATCGACCGCTCGGACGGCAATGGGTGACCGCAAGCGCGCTTTTGGAATACAGATAACGGGAACCAAAAAATCTTTTCGGCATGAATCCGTCGTGGGTGCGCCGTAAAAAAATTACTACGATTTTATTGAACTAATTGGAGATACATCCATGCCTTACGATCCGATGATTGTACAACCTATGAAAGCAGAATTAACTGCTATTGGCTTTGAAGAATTACTCACTCCTTCTGATGTTGATGCCGCGATGAAGCGCCCGGGCACAGCATTAGTCGTGGTGAATTCGGTCTGCGGATGCGCAGCCGGCGGCGCCCGTCCGGGTGTAGCTCTTGCCGTACAGCACGAAGCAAAGCCGGATCACTTACTTACCGTATTTGCCGGACAGGACCTCGAAGCGGTGCAGCGTATGCGTGAGTACATTACCGGTCAGCCGCCTTCATCACCGTCGATAGCGCTGATGAAGGATGGACAATTGATTGGATTTATGCCGCGTCATGCGATTGAAGGAAGAGGACCCGACATGATTGCGCAGGCGCTGACCAAGGCATTCGACCAAGTCTGCGCTCCTCAAGCTGCATAAATTCAACATTGACTAATTTCTGCTATTTGTGTAAATTGCGGCGTTCGTGAATTGCTACTGATTCCGAACGCCGTTTTTTATTCCCCAAAGCATACAACCTCATGGAAACATTTACCAAAAAAAACATTGCAATCATTGCAGTCATTGCTATCAGTACAATTACCCTCTCGGTATTTCTGCATCTTACCGCTATGGTAAGCCCTATGATTTTGGGAGGAATTTCCGTTTTTTTGCTGTTTCCCTTCCGTTCGCAGTCCTACATCGTACGCCGCATGCTCCTGCTCTCCCTGATACTAATATCAATATGGATGCTACAGGATTTGGGAATTACCCTTCTGCCGTTTGGCATTTCCCTCTTGATCGCATTTTTAATTGACCCGGTCGTCTCGTGGCTTGAACGTAAGAAAATCAAACGCTGGATAGCCGCTATGATGCTGATTATCTTCATGGTCGGAACGGTGGGCGCGGTGTCGATTCTGGTATTTCCGCTTGCGTTTTTACAACTCGATGACGTAATCAAGCAAGTATCATCAATGGTGACATCGACTACATCATATCTTGAAAGTCGTAAATTTTACAGACTGTTAGAGAGCTTTGGGCTGCCGCAGAATACGATGAAGGAAATTGTGCAAAATGAGTTCATGCCGCGGCTTGAATCAATCTTTAAAGTCGTGCTTGGCGCGCTGCTGTCGGTGCTGACGAGTTTATCGGGGATTGCTTCTCAGCTTTTGAATGTGATTCTTACGCCGATTCTCACGTTCTATTTTGTCAAAGACTTTCCAAAATTCAAGAATTTCCTGCAACGCACCATCGAGCGCAAGAATAAAAAAGTCTATTCGAATTTACTGCGGATGAGTGATATTCTGCGGGTGTATATCGGCTGGCAGATGATTGCTGCATTTATGGTTGGCACGCTTGCCTCGGTGATGTTTTCGCTGTTCCAGGTTCCCTATCCTGTAGTGCTTGGTGTCTTGTGCGGCTTCCTCAATCCAATCCCTCTGTTTGGTTCGATTGCGAGTATGATCATCGGCATCATCACCGTTCTGCTCGTCAATCCGACGGGCGCCGGGGGCAATATTCTCACTATTACTTTAGTTGTCAACGGATTGCATTTTTTCAATGCTTATGTAATTGAGCCCCGGATTTTGGGTAACAGGGTCGGACTTCACCCGATTATTCTGCTGGGTTCACTCTTTGTCTTTGGACATTTTTTCGGTTTTCTCGGGCTGCTCGTCGCCGTTCCCTCCACGGCAATTCTCATGATGTTTTTACGCGACTGGCAGAAAAAGCAGGAAGAATTAGGCACCCTAACAGCGCCGCACACTCAGGTACAGAGCGAGTAAATAGAGAGGCAGGAGAATTTGCTCACGGCTACTCTTCGCCTCAGCGCATGAATTAATAGGCAGCCGGTAGGTCAACTATGAATGTCGCACCACGATTCGGCTCGCTTTCACAGCGTATAGTTCCACCCATCATTTCAACAAGCTTTTTGGCAATAGACAGTCCGAGGCCGGTCGAGGATTCATTTCCTGTGGGTCGTGCCGAAAGGCGTGCAAAACGCTGAAAGAGGAGTTTTTGATCTTCCGCCGTGAGTCCCGGGCCTTCGTCCCGAACTTCGATACGCACAAACTGTTCATTTTTACCTGCCGCCGTTTTCACCGTAACCCATACATTACTGTTTGGTTGAGAAAATTTCAATGCATTCGACAGTAGATTATCGAGGATTTCAATTGTGCGTAATCGATCTGAAAATACGGCAAGGGTGTCATCAATTGCCGGGAAGTACAGATGAATAAATTTAGAGAAGAAAAGCGGCGAAAATGATTCTTTGAGTTCGCCAATGAGATCAGAGATGAGAATTTTTTCTCGATGAAATTCGAGAGAACCGGAGTCTATTTCTCTGGCATCGAGGAGGGTTTTAATAATACCGAGCATTTTACCGACGGATTTTTCAATTATTACAAATTGATCTTCGACGGCGTTTGTGTTCTGACGTTGATTAAATCGCCGACCATTTCCGGCTGCAAAAACAACCCCTTGAAGTGGATTTTTTAGATCATGAGCGGCGATTTCGAGAAGTTCATTTTTCTCACGATGGAGTTCGACAAGAAAATGGTTTTGCTCGGCTAATCGGCGGCGAGAGAAGGATAACTCGAGGTGAACACTCACACGGGAGAGCAACTCTTCTTGCTGAAAAGGCTTAGCGATATAATCACCTGCCCCGATTGAGAACGCGTGGACAATGTTTTCTACATCCGTATGAGCGGTTAGAAATATTATTGGAATTTCTGCCGTTTTCGGGTTCGCTTTCAATCGCCTGCATACTTCAAATCCATCCACATCCGGCATAGACACATCGAGCAGGATTAAATCCGGTGTCAGTTCATCTATCGCCTGTAGAGCATCTTGACCATTCGTCGCAAATGCGGTCTCATATCCTGCCATATCCAGATTATTCCCAAGCACCTGTAAATTCTCGGGGATATCATCGACTATCATGATTACGGGCTTATATTTCTGCCCCGGAGTAAAAGGATTCATGTGCGTATAAAATAACGATGTCACTGTATTGCAATGAGTGTGGTGCTAATTTACATATTTTTTTAAGATAATTACTCACTTCCGGATAGTATCACTTGGATTTATAGTACTATCTGCAAGCTCGAAAGGATGAAGGTAAATGAGCACGAGGACCTCCCCGAGAGTGTTTTTTAGTAGTACCTTCTCCTCTTCATAGCAACAATCACAAATGATATCAGCCGGATAGGCGTGAGCTACTCTACGTTCAGGAGTCGCCGGCACGCGGCAAACACTTCTCTAACTTCAATTCTACGAATACACTTGAATTCATCGGCGCCGGAGAATTGGCAGGTAGCCGGACGTGGTGAGAAGTAGAAGCACGGACTGCACGGCAGCTCATGTCGTACGACTTCATAGCGCGGTGTCCACGGGCGGGTATGAATGTGCGATGTGTAGCCGAATATCGACACCAGAGGCAGAGGCAGCGCGGCGGCGATATGCATCAGTCCTGAATCATTCGACACAAACAGCGTGCATCGCTTCATCAGTGCGATGCTCGACATAATCGACGGCGTCGTGACCACAATGGCACTGCCGTCGGAATGCGCAGCGATCATTTCATTTAATTCCCGTTCTTCCGGACCACCGAAAAGCAACGTTGTCGCGCCATATTCCCGGCGTAGCAGAATGGATAATTCGGCGTATTTGTCCCATGCCCAGCGCTTGTTGATTTGATTTTTAAAGACTGCCGATCCGGCATGAATACCGATAATCGGCATTGCCGAAGGGATACTGCGCTCCTGTAGCCATGACTGAGTGCCTGCATCGTCGGCAGCAGTCACCACCAGCTGAAGCGGTGGAATTTCCGGTGGAAGCGGAATACCGAGGAGCCCGACGAGCTTGCAGTTTTCCTCGACATTATGCAGCTCATCCTGCTCCGAAATGCGGTCGGTGAGTAGCCACGGCATGGATTGTTTATTGAGATTCAGATAGTCGGTACCGAGGCGCCGGCGAGCGCCAATTAATCGTGTAATTGCATTATATTGCCAACGGTTAGCCGGGAATGCCGTAATCGATACATCGTATTGTTTACGGCGTAATTGACCCAAAAACATCATCGATTCGAGCTTCCCTTTTTTCAGGAAATCCCAGTAATAAACGCTCGAAATATCGGGGAGACGTTCATAGATTTCAGCCGCCCCGCGAAACATCGTCAGCAGGTCTATTTCAGCCGACGGGTAGTGCTCTTTCAGGAGCCGGAGCGCCGGTGAGAACATAATTGCATCGCCAATTCCGGAGAGCGCGATTACCAGAATCTTCATTCATTCCTTTCTACGACAATATTCACCGTACGACTATAAAAGCGCCCTTCGGGCAGATCATTCGAATACGTGCTTGTATCTTCGCCGGCACCTTTGACATCGGCTTTTTGAATTTTCAGCGCCTGTGCTGCAGAGGTCGCCCTGCGGGAAGACAACTGTTGATTATGCGACTCTTCGCCCATGCGGTCGGTCGTGCCGGTAATCGAGACTTTTGCCTCGCCGGAGAGCCGCGCTTTGATAAAATTAATGATTTTTTGATTCTCGGCATGTATATCGGCATTATCAAATTCGAAGAGTATCAGCGAATACCGGTCAATAATCTTGGTCCCGAGGCGCTCGGAATTACTCTTGGCGATCGACACAACCTTGATCGGCACATTCTGTTCGGCATCGGCAGTCTCGCCATTGGTATTTTCGATGTGCAGTTCTACCGCCATCGGTGCCGGGTCTTTACGGTTGATTTTGTTCTCTTCAACCGAGATTTCAATCGATTTCGGCAGCTTCGATGTAGTGGTCTCCTCTGCTATGGTATTGCCATTCTGGGATATCAGTGTGGAATATTCTTTGACCAGATTCCTGTCCTCAATTTTCGGTCGGAGAATAATCGACGTATAGCGCGAAGTGAGCGCCGTATCACTGGTAAAGACCGGCGCAAGAATATCCCTGTCATTCGACGTAATTTCGACGCGGCGATTCTCTTCCGACCCGTCCGGGAGCTGTTCATTCGACGGACGTGCCGGTAGCTTCCGAGAGGTCACCGTGATACGCTTGCGGTCAATATGCCATGTATCGAGGAAGTATTTTTCCACTTCATCAGCACGCATTCTCGATAGAGTAGGATTATCCTTCTCAGCCGGCTCACCGCTGATACATCCGGTAATAACAAGCTTCGCCTGCTGCTTCTCCGTCAGACGCTTACCGATAATATTGAGTAAATGATAATACCGATCAAGCGTGCCGATCGCGTGAAGACCGTCTACGGAAAACTTGTGTAACTCCTCCTCCGTTAGACGTTTGTAGCGGGCGGGCAGGATCCGGGAATTCTGGTCAAAAAACACATAATTCAGCAGCGGTGTCAGCCGGTTGCTCACGGTCTCTTCTAAAATCAACGAGTCAAGCGGCACTTCGTCACGATTTGGCAGTACGCCGAATGACTCAAACGCAAGCTTCGGCATCGGGCGCGGCACCTGACGTACATAGCGCTCATTGATCTCCGTTCGATTGATCGAGCCATACGTCGCACTGCTGACCTTACTGTCGGCAAGTGTTATCGTCTCCTGCGAACCGGAAGCAATCTGACGGATTACCGTATCGCGGAGAATCACCGTATCATAAATCATCCTCCGCTCGGTCGGTGCCGGTGAAAGCATAATTGCCACACCGGCCCGGAGCGAACTCACCTGCCAGTCTAAATTGTCGGTCACCGGATTGATTGGAATCGAGTAGAACACTTCAGGCTGAAAAAACAACTCCGGCGACACGGTTATCGTGTAGCTTGCTCCAAGGAGCACCGTCTGATGCGTGCTCGATGCCGCAGGTATAGGCGCAGCCTGATTGCTCAATACCCGTCCCCCCTGAATGAACACATCCTGCCCCGGCTGCGTAATCTCCACCCGACGCGCTATCGTGCTTGACAGCACGGTGCCCACACGAAATCCGGCATGTGCCCGGAAATTTCCAAAGATTGTGTAGCTCCCCATCGGTTCAATTCCCACCGATGACAGCGACGATGTTAGCGTGTGCGTGAATACCCCCTTCGTCGGCACTCCCGCATTGATAAATGTCGTCGGCTCATCCGTGGCTATATCACCGCTGTAATTGGCAAAACCAATACGGATATTGAGCCGGAAACGATCCGCAAGCGGGAAATCAACGAGCGCACCGAAGGCAAATCCGGTGCCTCCTCCGCCATTATACTGCACTTTCGGCGGCTCGGGATAGATCGGAATCTCGTGAAATGAGCCGGTATGGAAATTACCGGAGAAATGAGTGAACAAACCGTAAAAGGTATTTTTATAAATTGGTTGCGAAGAAGCTGTCAAGACGGTAAGTAAAAACAATACAGCGGAGCATCGAAGAAATTGCATAACATTCATTGGGGAATAATGTGACGTAAAATTGAAGTTGAGTAAAAAACTAAACCTAAAAATCAACTTCTGTTGCAAGCAGTGGCAAGATTTTCGTTTGTATCGGTTCGGTCGGCACGATCACATCTCCCGCACCGCCAATCACCACATCAATTTCCGTGCGCAGCCCGATTTCACCCGTAATATAAATTCCCGGCTCCACCGAAAATGACGTATTGGGAATAATCTGCCGACGGTCGCAGGTTTCAAAATTATCCATATTCGCACCCGCACCATGTATTTCATGCGTAATCGAATGCCCCGTCCGGTGAATAAAATACGCTCCGTATCCGGCAGCATCAATCACCTTCCGGCAGGCATCATCCACTTCAAACCCATAAACAGGAACGCCTTGCGCGAATCGCTCGCGGACAAGCGACACCGCCGCATCACGCCCTGCGGCAATGACCGCGAAAAGTTCGGCAGCCCGCTCCGGCACCTCTTCACCCACATATCCCATCCACGTAATATCGGCGAAAACCGACATCGGCGACTTGCCTTTTGCCCACATGTCAATCAAGAGAATATCACCTTTGGTTATAGGCGAATGCTGTTCTTCGGTCGGACCATAATGCGGACTCGCGGCGTTCTTGCCAATCGCCACAATCGGCGGATGATCGGTGTCGAGCTCGTGTTTGTCGAATAATTGCAGAATAAACTGCTGCACCTGATATTCCGTAAGCGGCTGCTCTGCAAGGATATTCGCACGCACATACTGAAACGCCTGCATCATAATTATTCGCAGCAGCGGAGCAGTCGTGCTCAGGTTTTCACTTTTTTGTTCGTCCGACCACACGGCCTGTATTTTTTGAATCAAATCTGCCGAGGAGTGGAGGTTGGCGCCGAGGGAACGGAGTAATTCTACCGTTCCGGCATCGACTTTACTCACCGTAGGGATATCATTATTGGGCGAATATTCGAGTGCGAGGGTAGGAAATTGCTGAATAATTTTGGTGAGTTCATCGACCCAACCGGTGCGATTGGAATAGATAATCTCCCGGGCGGGCACGCAGTCAAGGGTAAAATTTTCAATGGCATGCACGAGTTTGATGGGTTCGCCGACCGCCGGTATCACCACTGCCCACCTACGGGTACAATGGCTCTCGGGCGGAATACCGAGCACGCTCCAGGCGATGGAATTGCTCCCACGGAAATCATAGAGCAGCCAGGCAGAAATAGAG
>JBPOHH010000266.1:0-1606 GCA_052035765.1 Bacteroidota bacterium | reverse complement strand
ATCTCACCATTAATTTTACACCATTGTAATGCTTTCCCAACGGCGAAGAGTTCACCTGCGACTTGTCTGGCAGAGAGGTATTCTTCATTCTCAACCGAACCTGAAAATTCCCCAGCTGACACTCCATCACGCAGGATAACGAGACCATATCCGACGCGCCCGTCGATAAACGAACCATCGACATAGATTTCAATGCCTTTCTTCCCTGTCTGTTGCGCTGGTCGAGAGGTTGTTTTTTTAATCGGCATGAGGCAGCATCGTTGATATTTTATCTAAAATTACTACCGCGCACCCATTCTTTGACTGCGGTGGAAAATCCTCCACATCGCCTGCCGCAGTGATAATCGTAATAGTATTATCATCCCCACGAAAGCCACTTTGCGGCTTATTGGCTGAATTAAGCACTATCATATCACAATTTTTAGCGGCTAATTTCTTACGTGCATTCTCAAGTTCATTGGTGGATTCCAGCGCAAAACCTACAACTATCTGACGATTCGTCTTCGCTACGCCTAGAGCGGCTAGAATATCTTTCGTCGAACGAAGTTGGAGCTGCATGGTCTCGCCCACCTCCCGCTTTTTCATTTTTCCACTCACAGTCGTTACCGGTGAATAATCAGCAACCGCTGCAGATAGTATTGCTATATCGGATTTATAGAAATGTTCCATCACCGCCTCATACATTTCCTCTGCCGACTCAACATCAATCCGCAGTACGCCATTCGGTGTGGGCAGCGAGACTGGTCCTGCGACGAGCAGTACATTTGCGCCAAGCTTTACGGCTTCCGATGCGAGTGCGAATCCCATTTTACCGGATGAATAATTGCCTACAAAACGAACATCGTCGATTTTTTCATAGGTTGGTCCGGCGGTAATGAGAATTGTTTTTCCCTCAAAGGTAGTATTTGCTTGCTTTTGCGCATCTCGGAGCTTTTGCATTTCCATTTCCACCGTCCATTCGTCTTTTTCGATTGCATCCTGGAGGGAAAACGTGGGCTGAGCGAGCGCAAATTCTATGGTATCATCAAATGATGGTGATTTGAGCTGTTCATTCGAATTGTCCGGACTTTTTACCTGCGATTCAATTTTCACAGGATCGGCTTGCGGAATTTCATTTCTGAAACGCATAACCGGCTGATCTGAAATTTCTTTAAATTCATCCGGTTGAGATGCTCCTGAGTCAGAAGAACCATTCAATCCGGCGGTCTCAGTTTTGGAGAATAATGCATATTCAATGCTACGAATGAGCACATTCATTTCAGGTAAGCGCCCGACGCCGTAGAGTCCACTCGCGAGCTCTCCTTCGGCAGGTGGAATCACGGTAATGCCATCGCGCTCAAGCTGCAGGACATTACGAAGGACAGCGGGATGTTCCCACATATCAGTATCCATTGCCGGAGCGACGAGGAGAGGTGATGTTCTAGGAAGCGCCGATGCGACAACCGTAAGTGCGGTGTCAAAGTACCCGTTGGCTATGCGCGCAAGAGTAGCAGCCGATGCCGGCGCAATAATCATCGCATCGCACCATCCTGCTAAGTGTACATGCCAAGAGCCTCCATGCTGTATATTGGAGTCAAAAAGCTCCATGATCACGGGGTGTTTCGTC
>JBPOHH010000084.1:0-2545 GCA_052035765.1 Bacteroidota bacterium | reverse complement strand
CCGCATAATCAATCCGAATTTCCGGCACCGTTTCCAAGGTATTCTTCATCATTTCAGCCAGTACTTCGCGCCTTCTTTCACCCTCAAGCGCAGCCGTCATCACCTGTCGCAATGCCGTGGAGAGAATAACCGCTTTGGCACGTTCTTCTGCGGACAAATAGACATTCCTCGAACTTTTCGCCAAGCCGTCCTCCTCGCGCACCGTATTTTCCACACAGAGTTCAATATCTATATTCAAATCACGAAGTAATTGCCGAATCACCGCCACCTGCTGATAATCTTTCTGCCCGAAATACGCCCTATGCGGCTTGGTCGCCATAAACAGCTTCGCCACCACCGTCGCCACACCATCAAAATGCGTGGGACGAAATGCACCCTCGAATTTCTGCGTACTACCGCCGATGGAAATCTTTGTCTCAAAACCCGTAGGATACATTTCCTCCACGACCGGCGCAAAGACAATCGCCCCGCCCTTTGCATCAATAATCTCCACATCCCGCGTAAAATTACGGGGATACGTGGATAAGTCTTCATGCGCGGCGAACTGCAAAGGATTCACAAATATTGTCACAATCACCACATCATTCTCACGGCATGCCGCCTCTATTAAGCTCCCATGTCCCTCGTGCAAATACCCCATCGTCGGCACCACACCTATACGCTTACCGGCAGCACGCAATGCATCTGCCGTCGCCTGCATCTCACGAATAGAGTTAATTTCCTGTACAGCCATAGTTTTATTATTAATTATCAAGTATCAAATTATCTTCAACCTACAAATCCTACCCAAGATTAAAATCATGGGCCATGTTGCTTTACCTTGTGTCGTTATTTTTAAACAAAAGAAAGCTGCCACATCTTGAAACCTCACCGCGACAAAACCGGCCAATTTCCCCAACACTTATAGACTACCGGCGTGCGACTTACTACTTACCGCCCACCACTTACCACTTACCACTTACACACTTACAGACTTACAGACTTACAGACTTACAGACTTAAAGACTTACACACTTACTGACTTACCGACTTACCGACTTACACACTTACGACTATCCCCCACTCACCCATACATCGCATCAATCACCGCAGCATACTTCTCTTCGACGAAGGCGCGCTTGATACTCAGCTTCGGTGTCAGCTCGCCGGTATCGGGTGTAAACGGATGCTGCATGATAGTAAAGCGGCGAACTTTTTCGTATTTGGCGAGGTCTTTCTGGAGTGTGTTGAGTTCGCTTTGGATGAGTGCGATGATTTCCGGATGCTTCGGCAGCGTCTCCTCGGTCAGTGTAATTCCCTTTGACTTTGCGTATGCGTGCAGCATCTCATATTCCGGTACAATGAGTGCGGTGCAGAATTCGCGGTCATTACCAATGAGAAAACAGCGCTCGATATAGCGGCTTTGCGTGATGAGACTTTCAATGGGAGCCGGTGCGATGTTTTTACCGCTGCTTGTAACGAGAATATGTTTTTTACGATCGGTAATTTTAACATTCCCCTTGGGTGTAATTATCCCTATATCTCCTGTATGCAACCATTTATCACGATCAATCACTTCGGCTGTCGCTTTGGGGTCATTCCAATAGCCCTTCATCACATTTGCGCCACGGGCGAGGATTTCGCCATCGTCGGCAATTTTTACTTCTACATTATTGAGCGGCAAGCCAACGGTACCAACTTCGATTTTCCCGACACGATTGACACTAATCACCGGTGATGCTTCTGTCATGCCATAACCCTCGAGGATGGTAAATCCCACCATCAGAAAGAACTCTGCCGTGTCTTTCGGCAGCGCAGCCCCGCCGGAAACAAAGAGGCGAATTCTCCCGCCGAATGGTTCTTGAATCTTCGAAAAAACGAGTTTTTTGGCAAGCTGATACTGCACCGACACGGCAAGAGACGGCGATTTCCCGTTCAACGTCGCATCGAGGTATTTCTTCCCCACGCCTACTGCCCAATGATAGATTTTCTTTTTCGAATCACTTGCTTTATCAATATTAGCGAGCACTCTATTTTGAATTTTTTCAAATAATTTCGGCACACTTGTCATAATCGTCGGGCGCACTTCACGGATATTCTCGGGTACTTTGTCAATCGACTCGGCAAAGCAGACCGACGCACCGACCGCGAGCGGCAGATACAACCCGCCGATACGTTCAAATGAATGACACAGAGGCAGATACGAAAGAAAAATATCCGTATCCCGCACGTCAAAAGCGCCAAGGCATCCTTCGAGATTGGCGATAATATTCGCGTTGGTGAGTTCTACTCCCCGGGGATTACCCGTTGTGCCGCTCGTATAAACGAGGGTCAGAGTATCGCTCGGTTCGACGCGGGCAGCATAGCGTTCAAAAAGCTGCCGCCGCGCAGTGTCCGGTATGGTCACCCGTCCGACCTCGATCACATCATCCATCGACTTGACGAGCGGGTGATCGCCTTTTGCATCATGATTCATCACAATAATCTGCCGGATGGAGGGAATATCGTCGGATACTTTGAGGAGTTTGTTGAGCTGGAAGGAATTCGATACAATGATACATGTCGC
>JBPOHH010000314.1:0-4922 GCA_052035765.1 Bacteroidota bacterium | reverse complement strand
AAGGCTGAAAACTAAAGTCATTGGTAAAGAAAACTCAGAAACCCAATTCCCCAACTATATGGACTACATCTTCAACACTGACGGTGTCTTAGGCGCTGAGCAGATGGCAGCACGATGTTCACCGCCGCGTGCGCTTGTTTTGCCGGATAGTGGTTGTATTGGTAGTACATTAGTTTTTACCGATTTGAGCAAGTATGCTACTCGCCGCGCATGGAAGTTTGAGAGTGGTTCGCCGAGTACGAGTTCTGATAGTATCATATCGGTAACGTATTCCAAAGCAGGGACATACAAAGTTATACTTACGGTGGAGAATGATAATGGTTCTGCGTCGGATACGACGTATGCGATAGTTTACCCAAATCCCAAAGCCAATGCCGGCACCGACAAAACCATCTGCCCCAACTCATCAGCACAGCTCGGCGATAAACCCGAAGCAGGTAATACATACTCATGGTTACCCACCACCGACCTCGACAATCCAAGCATAGCCAATCCAAATGCATCACCAAAAATAACAACTCAATACATCCTCACCGTCACGAGTGAACATGGGTGTATTGCGTATGATACCGTCCTCGTCACAGTCGGAAATATCGTAGCGAAAGTATCGAATGACACTACTATTTGCTCAGGTTCGAGCTTACAGCTTCTCGCCAGTGGCGGCGCGAAATACACATGGTCACCCTCAGCAGGTCTAAGCGATACAACGATTGAAAACCCAATAGCAAGTCCCACAAAAACAACCACCTACAAAGTAAACGTATCGAGCGGCACATGCGAAGATTCCGCGTTTGTCACCATCACCGTCAATCCACAACCCACCGCCAACGCCGGACAAGACAAAACCCTCTGCATCGGCGCAAGCACAGAAATCGGCGAAGCAGCGCAAGCAGGTTTTACGTATAATTGGCAACCAGCGGCTGGCTTGGATGATGCAACTAAAGCAAATCCAATAGCATCACCTACAAACACAACGCAATATATTCTCACCATTACGGGAAATGGCGGTTGTACGGCAAGTGATACCGTTCTCGTGACCATCGGCACAATTAAAGCAATTGTTTCGAATGATACGAGTATCTGCGAGGGTGCAAGCGCAAAGTTATTCGCCAGTGGAGGCGCGAAGTATGAGTGGTCGCCGAGCGCAGGATTGGATAATCCATCCATCGCCGATCCCACAGCAAGCCCAACAAGTACAACGAAATACAAAGTACTCGTGTCAAGTGGTACATGTATCGACTCCAACTTTGTGACCGTGACCATACTCCCACCACCAAACGCGCAAGCAGGCGACGACAAATCAATCTGCATCGGTGAAAGCGTAGAAATAGGCACTCCCTCAGAAGCAGGGAACTCATACGCTTGGAGTCCAACGACAGGTCTCACAAGTCCTTTCACTAGTCAGACAAGTGCAAGTCCTGCGACAACGACAACCTACACGCTCACCGTCACGAATCCGACAGGATGTATGAAGTCCGATGAAGTAGCGGTCACGGTGAATCCACGGAATGCACGTTCATTCACCTTGCAACCGGACATGGTAACTATCTTACCCGGCAAGCAATTCACGGTAAATTTGGAAATTCCGAGTGGTGTAGCAGATTGGAGTGTGAAATTAAAGTATGATTCATTACTTGTGAAGTACAATTCTATCACCGGCGCACAAGCAATTCCTGATGATAAAACAGGAGAATTGTTGGTTAGTGGCAATGGCGGAAGTCGTTCAATTCCTATAACCTTCGACGCATACTTGCCGCACACATCTGATACAATTTATCCTGTTAAGCTATCAGTTGATTCATCAAAAGTAGCTGACTGCGAGACATGGAATGCAACCGGCAATATCCTCATGCTCGCTGATTATTGCGGGAAAAATATCCGTGTCGTGAGCAGCACAGGCAAGAAGTATTTTCTGACGGTGAAGGATCGCAGCATCGACTTTGGCGTAGGACTCTCAGGCAATGTACGCTTGGAAGTATTTGATTATGTTGGGAATTCAGTACTTGTCGTGTCTGATGGACTGTTGGATGCCGGTGAGTATTCTGCTGCGCTTGACTTGCCTGTGGGTGTGTATTATTGTCGGATGAGTGCCGGGATGTATCAAAGCGTATCAAAAATTTTGATCGTCAGATAAAACCAAACCAACAACCGGGCATTGAGCGTAGCCGAAATGCAGATTTTTAACGCAAAGGCGCAGAGGTGCAGAGAATTCTGTGCGACCTTTGCGCCTTTTGCGTTAAAAAGTCACTGGCAGGATGTATATACTATTATGGAAAATGATTGTATCAGCGAAAATCATAAGAAATCTTACAAAATCAGCGTGCCATTCCCCGGTACTATTCATCCACACAAATCACCAACCGCTCCCCCGCTTTCATCGTCATATTCCACGCCGTTTCAATCGTGCTGAGAGGTTCGGTGTGGATGTTCATCGTGAGCTTGCCGCTTGCTACGAGGGCGAACATCTCAGGCAAGATTTCCGTGCCGAAAAGCTGCATTTCTTTCGGCGAGAGACTGCCAAGTCCCGAACCCACCAGTTCAATCGGCGTGCCGCGCAGCGTGGCGGACTGCACTGTCAGGTCTTCGCCCGCCATCGAACCCACCGTTACCACGCGCACCGGATGCGGGAAGGAATGAATCCCTCCACCCTTCACGGCTTTTATTATCAGCGACATTGGATGCGCCCACAGGTAGTCAAGCACTATATCAATCGGCGTAGCCGCATGAATTTCCTTGAGTTGCCGGATGATGGTGTCGTCATCCTGCAAAAGGGAAATGGAACTATCTGCGCCAAGCGTGAGCAGCTTTTCGAGCGATTCAGGATTCCTACCGGTGATGATAATCTTCCCTGCGCCATAATGCCGGGCAATCTGCACTGCAATTTGTCCCGTTACTCCTGTTGCTCCATTGATGAGAAGTGTCTGTCCCGGTTGCATGTTGCTGCGAAATTTCAGTGCTAAAGCCGCACCTAAAACGGCATTCGGCAGCGCGGCGGCGGTGTTGAAGTCTATGGCATCCGGCAGCACTGTGTATCGATGCTTCGAAATACACACCTTTTCGGCTATCGTGCCGCCAAGTCCCTGCGCATAGACGCGTGTGCCATCGGGTAAAATCCCCGCCGCGTCGATACCGACGATTGCAGGCAATTGCTTGTAACTTGCGTAATGTGTGCCACTTGCGCGTAATTTATCAAGATTTTTAACCGATGCGACCTTGACCGTCATCAGGATTTCGTCGTCATTCTGTGGAATTGGGTCGGCGACGTCCGTATAGATTGGCGCCGCGCCGAAGTGCGTGAGGAGTGCTGCTTTCATGGGTTGATGTTGAGGTAATGAATGGATAGAATTGTGTTTTTGAACACCAAACCGGTCATTTCGGCTTCGCTCAATGACCTTTTTTGGGTTGTTATTTTTTGATTTTGCTGGTCATACTGTTAGATTAGTACCGTATAGAGAATCAATTACATAAAATGCCTAAAAACGGTCATTGAGCGAAGCCGAAATGACCGTTCACGACGTTTTTTTATAATTCAGCACCGCCCATGTATTAAAAAATACTGCCATCCCGGTAATTATTATAAAATGTTCTCTGATGTCAGCAAGTCCGCTTCCTTTCAGCACTACCATCCGCATGACGTCTATAAAATATGTAACGGGATTCGCGCGGGCGATCCATTTTGCCCACTCCGGCATGCTATCGACCGAGGTGAAGAGTCCGCTCATGAGCAGGAAAATCATCATGCAAAAAAATGCGAGGGACATCGCCTGCTGCTGCGTGTTGGAGTAGGTGGAAATGATGAGACCGACGCCGAGAAGAGCGATGAGATACACCGCGAGAAATGTGTAGAGCAGCAGGATCGAACCCAACGGAACAATCCCATAGACAAGCCGCGCCACACCAAAGAGACCAATACTGAAAATCACCATGCCGATGATCCAAAACGGAATGAGTTTACCTAGGATGAACTGATATTTTTTTATAGGTGTTACGTTGATTTGTTCAATCGTGCCTACTTCCTTTTCTTTGACGATATTGAGCGCGCACATATACGCGCCGACCATCGTCACGAGGATTGCCAGGATGCCGGGCACCATAAAGTACCGGTAATTGAGGAAGGGATTGAACCAATTAAGCGTTGAGATTTCGATCGTCGGTGCCGCGCTTATCCGCTGAGGTTGCATCCATTCAAGGCGAATATCAGCATTGAAATTCGTGATGATACGCGCCAGATATGTGCTCCCAACTGAGGCCTTCGTGCCATTGATGGCATTGAGCGCAAGGAAGAGTTTGCCGGAGTTTTCGCGGATGAGGTCGTGTTCGAAGTTTTTCGGTATCTCCAGAATTATATCAGACTTATCCGATTCAAATTGCCTGAAAGACTCCTCAAATGTCGCGCTGTAATCATTCATTTTGAAATACCCGGAGGCAATTACTTTGTCAATTAAATGCCGCGAATAGGTCGAATGATCGTGATCGACCACCGATACATTGATATTCTTAATTTCAAAATCAGCCGCAAGTGGCATCACGATTAACTGCACAATCGGCAGGGCAATAATCATCCGCAAAATCGAAATATTACGGAAGATCTGCCGGAATTCTTTTTGAAGGAGGAATCGTAACGTTCTCATGATTTATGCCAGTCGGATATTGAATTTTTTAATACTTACGGCAAGGAGAAAGAGCGTCATACCACCGAGAATAAGCGTCTCCTTCCAGATTGCCTGAAAGCCCAACCCCTTGATCATTATTGACTTCACAATGATGTAATACCATTTCGAGGGAACGATATTGGTAATAATCTGCAGGGGCAAGGGCATGTTTTCAATCGGGAACATAAAGCCCGTAAAAAGCATCGTCGGCAGGAGCATTGCCATGAGCGATATCAGCATCGCCGACTGCTGCGAACTCGTGCTGTTGGA
>JBPOHH010000459.1:0-1857 GCA_052035765.1 Bacteroidota bacterium | reverse complement strand
GAGAATTTTTGTGCCATCAGGAGTAAAGGTAAGCATATCCGGTTGCACGCCGATGGTGTATTGTCGGATAAATGCTCCGGCGGTAGTAAGGAGGACGACCGAACCGTTATCGGTGCGAACGGGCGCTTCCATCGCAACGGCGATGATGCCGTTTTTGACAGCGATACTGTTGACTGCGCTTCCGTAGCCACTTAAGTCCACGGTAAATGAAAGGGTTGGGTTCTTGGGGTCAGCCAAACTTACAGCATCTAGGCGTACTGCAACAGCGCTTGAGAG
This sequence comes from Bacteroidota bacterium, assembly GCA_052035765.1. Lineage (GTDB taxonomy): Bacteria > Bacteroidota > Ignavibacteria > Kapaibacteriales > UBA961 > JADJXV01. The sequence continues at coordinate 1,581 of JBPOHH010000459.1, read as the reverse complement.
AAAGGTTTTTTGGGAAACAGGATCATACGACGCGATTTCCGCCGCCGCTTGATTATAGAGTCCGGTCGAATACCGACCTAAATATTGGAGCGTACGTCCCTGAGGAGGATATTCCTGCCCATACGAATTGGAAAGGCTCATCATGCCGCAAAGCGCGGTCAGGCAGAGCAATGTTGAAGAAAAAAAACGCATAACAATGGTCTTTCAATGGTAAAACAATACATGAATGTGTTCACAATTCAAGATTGCAAATTACCGCTCCCGATATTGGCTCTGCGTTATGATACGGTTATGATTTGGTAATAAAAAAGCTGCTTCGTATCATGATTTGATAACAAGAAGCGGCCTTTCGGAAATGTTTGTATGGAGGGAAGTTATTCTTCTACTATGCTTTCCTCAGAAGGTGTTATGTTATTCCAAAGTGCTTCGTTCTCTGCAATCTCAAGTGCGTCAATACCGGCAACATCAATGTCAAAGTCCTCAAATAGACCTCTGATTTTCTCGTATTGACTTGGTTGGCTGAGAAATGTATAAAGGTCTTGAATGCTCTGTTCTTTGCGAAGTGAGAATAATTCAGCGACAAATTTTTTTGTAAAGAGAAGTATTTTTTGAATAACCTCCGGCGACTTATTTTCAACCAATCGTAATATTTGGAAATTGATATTAACTGATCTGTCATACTTCTTATGACAGTACTTGGTGAAAAATATTCTGAAGAGTGCAACTATATGGTAAGAAACTGACTTGTTCGTAGTTTTTAAATCAAATCCTGCCATATTCTTATGTATTGACAAAACAAGATAGGCCGCTAGCAAGTCGAAAAATTCTGTAGAATCATCGAAGATTGTATCATAGAGACCATTGCTGCTGTCCCTACGGGTTACAAAATTTAGATCCACCCCGCTTTGTTCTGCCTGAATATTATTACTAAACACACTCACCGGATCTTGTAACTGGTATGCTAAGTATGCATTTGCGAAGACATAGTTCGGAACTACCTCAATGCCGGGAGGTACTTCTCTGAACTCACCGCGTCTTTTTTCATACCAATACTTTGTCGTAAATGATTCATTTTGCAGGCGAATTTGTATTTCATCATTTGCATGAAAATCGCGGTCGTTCACAGGATTTTGGGAATTCGTATATCGCGTCACATTCAGGTCAAAATCTCTACCACCGGACTGCAAAAGACGTAATGTAATAAGCGTTTCCCTGTCCATCACTTCTTGTTTTGTGGGTGAAGCATCTTTATATGCTTTGTAGATTGAGAATACAGTCTGAGCTCCGTTAATAATCTGTAACCCTGTTAATTCTATAGTTGTTGCTTCATCTCGAATCTCCGTCGGCAGCAAGGAGGAAATTGCTGTCAGTCCATTATTATAATACCAGAAAAAAGCAGGGTTATCAATAGCGGTGCGCTCAATCTCACGATTAAAATCAGACTCTAGCAATGGATTCCGAACATTCCTAAAAAAAAGTGTAAATCCGTATTTTTCAAATAATTGAAAGATTGTTTTGGGCTTAATAAGGAATACATACGACTCAAATGGCTTCGGCACTCTGATAAAGTTACCAGATGAG
>JBPOHH010000356.1:0-1609 GCA_052035765.1 Bacteroidota bacterium | reverse complement strand
CGGCAGCGACCAAACCGTTTGGTTTTATGCCGTTTTACCCCGGACCGGGTATCGGCGGACACTGCATATTAATTGACCCGTATTATTTATCATGGATGGGTCGTGAATTCGACTTTGAGACGAATTTTATCACTCTCGCTGCTGAAGTGAACGAATCGATGCCCTTCTATGTGCGCTCGATGATCGTCCGTGAAATCGCCCGTCAGCCGATTACGATGGATAATGCGAAAGTGCTGCTCCTTGGCATGGCATTCAAACGCGATGTCGATGACTTGCGCCACTCGCCTGCTCTCAAAGTGGCTGAATTACTCTTCCAAGACGGCATCAAAAATGTGTCGTATTATGATGGCTATATTCCCTCGACCAATATCCTTGGTACCATCGTTAATTCCGAAGCAGCGCTTACACCGGACGTACTCCAACAGCATGATATCATTGTGATTACAACGGACCACACAGACTTCGACTACGACATGATCGTACGCAATAGCCGCGTCGTCATCGACACACGCAATGCCTGCAAAAATGTCGGCGGCGACAAGTCGCATGTCGTGCTTTTGGGCGACGGAAAGTAAGAGTTTTGGGTTCGGGCAGTTTTAATTCCAACCCTCAGCTGCGGGCACCCATAGCCGTCCAAGCCGGAAGAAATGGTTAGGTAATTGAATAAGTTAAGCTAGCTGTTAATGACACATTCTAAATAGGGTTAATCTAATACCATATACAACCGCTTAACCCACCCCTAAATCCCCTCCCGAGAGGGGACTTTGGTTGGTAAGTAATTGATTTTTATATCTTTCCCTCTCTTGGGAGAGGGTAGGGTGTGGGTTCTTGACGTTTGTAAGGTAACCTGTGTCATTGTTTTTGATTGGATCAGGATGCCGCTTCTGAGGGACTCATTACGACTCTAACTCGTTCATTATGATAACTCGTTCATTATGATAAGTTTGCTTCTACGCATCAAGCAAGTACCAAATTCTTACGTAACTGCATTGCAGCTCTGGACGCCAATTGCCGTCCATGCCGTAAGCATAGTAAAAATTAAACGTTATGTATCCGACAGAAAAATACATCAATACATTGACAGATTTTCGAATTAAAGAAGATGCTGAAATTGCAAAATTCACGGAAACCGAGCGTAAACAATACGAAGCAAGACTCAAACAGTATAGAGACTTAAAGAATATTATTGATACATCGTATCAAAATGGAGTATTGGAAGGGAAAGTGCAACGCTATAAAGCTATTGTTGCCAACGCTCGTCGAATCGGGCTTTCAACACAAGTAATCATACAACTCACAGGCCTCTCGGAAGAAGAAATTATCCATATAGCACATCAATCAAACAACGAATGAAAAAAATACTATCCGTCGTCGGCGCCCGCCCCAATTTCATGAAAGTCGCTCCCATTCACCGTGCTTTTTCGGCGCATCCTGAGGTTGAGCATTTAATATTACATACAGGTCAGCATTATGATTCTGCGATGAGCGATGCGTTTTTTCAGGATCTTGATATGCCGCAACCTTCTTATTTTATGGGTGTTGGCTCCGGAAGTCATGCCGAGCAGACCGCAAAGGTGATGGTCGAATTCGAGAAAGCAATGCATGAGCT
>JBPOHH010000064.1:0-2492 GCA_052035765.1 Bacteroidota bacterium | reverse complement strand
ACGTTTCAGCTCAATGGTGAGAATCAATCAATTACTCTCACAGGATACATACGCCCGGTGGATGTACAAAGCGATAATTCGATTTTCTCATACAGTATCATGGATCTGACGGTGATTTATGAAGGCGATGGAACGATTACTACTGCTCAGGAACCCGGCATGATTACTAAGTTCTTACGTTGGTTATTTTAAGTTGAAACATTCAATTTTTCCTATGAAAAAGTTCTTCTTCTTTTCTGTCTTTCTTGCTCTGGCTTTTACGGCTCAAGCAGCACGAATTAAAGACATCGCGACGATTGAAGGTGTCGGCGGTACGCAGATTATCGGCTATGGTCTCGTCTCCGGGCTCGCGAACACGGGCGACACGCAGCAATCGAAATTCACGATTCAGTCGGTGGCTAATATGCTCAAACGCTTCGGAGTGGTGGTGCCGACGGCGAACTTCCGCACTCGTAATATTGCAGCCGTGATGGTGACTGCGACTGTGCCGCCATTTATGCGCAAAGGGTCGAAAATTGACGTGCAGGTCTCGTCGATGGGAGATGCGCAATCGCTTCAAAATGGGATACTTCTGATGACACCACTCTCGACACAAGATGGTACGGTGCTCGTGACAGCACAAGGCGGACTCTCCGTCAGCGGCTATGATTTTCGTTCCGATGGGTCACGAGTCGGTAAGAATTCTGTTTCGGCAGGTCGCGTACCGGGCGGTGGTATCGTCGAACAAGAAGTAAAGGGTCAATTCATTCAAAATCAAGTTCTTAGAGTCGTACTTCGTGAGCCGGATTTCACGACGTCCACACGGGTAGCGGATGCGATTAACGCTTCACCCAATCTCGCTAATGCGGCTACGGCGCTTGACGGTGCGACGATTGAAGTCAAAATTCCCGCAGGACAAACGCAGGGACAGATTTCGCAGCTCATTTCTCAGCTTGAATCTTTGCCGGTCGTGACCGACGTCGCTGCACGCGTTGTTATTAATGAACGTACAGGGACCGTGGTCGTCGGCGGTGCAGTGCAATTACTGCCGGCAGTCGTGGCTCATGGCGGTCTTGAAATTCAGATCCAGCGGACAAATTCCGTATCACAGCCGGCGCCGTTCTCTGCAGGAAAGACACAACCTGTTCAAAATTCAGCACTTTCTGCTCAGCAGGAACAAAATCCTCCTGTTCTTCTTCCGGCTACTTCCACCGTGCAGGACATGGCGAATGCTCTTACATCGCTCAAAGTATCGCCGCGTGATTTAATAGCTATATTTCAAGCACTTAAAGAAGCAGGCTCTTTGCAGGGCGAGCTGATTATTCAATAATCAATCCGAAAGGGAAGAGCAATGGCTGCTGATATGACTGTAGATACTTCTGCCGCACGCACGTCGGTGGCGAATGCGCGGATAAGTGAGCTATCCCGTGTGAAAATGAACGAGACCAACCCGAGCCATCTCAGTGAGGCCGAAAAAACGCAGTATGCGAAGGCGGCCCGGGGATTTGAGTCGATGTTTGTGAGTATGATGATGAAGCAGATGAAGGAATCCATGCTCGACGACGACCATAAAGAAGATGGTGAAAATATGAGCTTTGGGGCTGAGACATTAGGGAGTTATGCTGATATGCAATTCTCTGATTATGTCGCCCGCAGCGGTAAAGGCATGGGGCTTGCCGAGATGATTTACAAAAAAATGACCGGCGGTGAATCGCTGCCGACGATATCAATTCAATTACCGACCGATATTCGCCCGAGTGGGAAAGAAGTGGAGACGCCTGTTCAAGTGAAAGCTGTAACTCATTCTCAAGTAACGCCAAAAGTAAACACCGGTGATACATTTTCGGCGAGAGTGCAGGAGCGATTGTCGGAATATGAACCTATCATTGCGCAGGCGAGCAAGCAATTCAATGTGCCGCCGCATATTATTAAAGCCGTGATAACGGCTGAGTCGGCGGGGAAGAGTTCGGCGGTGTCAAAGGTTGGCGCCAAAGGACTTATGCAGTTAATGGATGGTACGGCGGGCGACTTGGGCGTCAAGAATTCCTTCGACCCGGAAGACAATATCCGTGGCGGTACCAAGTATTTACGAAAAATGCTCGATGAATTTGACGGTAATGTCGATCTCGCGCTAGCGGCATATAATGCCGGACCGGGGAATGTACGAAAACATGGTGGAATCCCACCGTTTCAGGAAACACAAGCATATATACGCAAAGTAAAGCAATATGCTGAAAGGTATGAATAATGAATGAGTTACTGGGAATACTTGAAGAAGAACGCCTCATGATGAATGAGCTTGTGCAGTCGGCTACCGAACAGCAGGCGGCGCTTATTCAATTGAAAGCAGAAGATTTAGAACGCATCGCAGGGTATCAGTCCGAGCTCCTTGCAGCGCTTCAGCAGAAAGAAATTTCCCGCTGGAAATATATCGGTGCGCAGCTTGGTATCTCGGCGAAGGAAGCATCGCAAGTCGCGTTGAGTTCGCTCTATCCTTTTTTAGGTATGAATAG
>JBPOHH010000053.1:0-1904 GCA_052035765.1 Bacteroidota bacterium | reverse complement strand
GATAAATTTGCCTGGGATGCTTACAAGTTCCCTAAAATAATTAATCTTGAGACCGGCGAAGTGGTTGATAGTGATGAAAGTCTGTCGAGCGGATTACAGAAATCAGCGATTGATTACCAAATGGATACCTATCCAAAAATTGAATTTAATTATCAGACAAAACAACTTGCTATTACCAATAACGATTGTATTGAAATTCTGGGAATTGATTAAAAGAGATTTTTAGTCCGACAAGTTGCTTCAACTGATTGTAAGCTCTTTACACTGAAACGCTTGTACGATAGTTTTTTGATGCTTAGGTGCTTTAATTAATCGCTGATTATTATACAGAATAATCAGAATAGATTATGTGATTTAGCTAACGCCCATCATACCATCCATTTCCTCTCCAGCTGAAGCTGGAGTCTAGTCAGGAAGATTGTCGCCTTGCGGCATCCAATACATTATCCACGTCCTGACAGGTTTTCTTCAACCTGTAAGGACTTTTTTATTTCCCCTCGCTCCTCCTGAGAGTATCACTTCGGAGCGATGCTCTCAGAGGTCTGGAGCGGAATTTTCCTGAGAGTATCACTTCCGAGTGATGCTCTCAGTGGTCTAGAGCGGAATCCGTCAAGCAGGAACACTGAGAGCATCACTAAGAAGTGATACCCTCAGAAGAAGGAACAAATTCCCATCCTCACCGTAGCCCGCCGTGCTCGTCTTGGCAGAGCGCAATATATTCCGTATTATTGCCATTGCTTGCGAGCGTAACATATCATTTTTTAATCACTTCAATAGAATGGGGCAGGTATGGATCTTGTCATAACAAATCTTTCGAAAACCTATCCGAATGGCGTGCGCGCCCTCGATAATATTTCCCTCACAATTCCTCAGGGGATGTTTGGTCTGCTTGGGCCGAATGGCGCCGGGAAGTCGTCGCTGATGCGAACGATTGCGACCCTACAAGAACCCGACAGCGGGTCGATTCAATTCGGCGATGTGAATGTGCTTGTGCAGAAGGAAGATGTACGCCGGATGCTCGGGTATCTCCCGCAGGAATTCGGACTCTATCCGAATCTTTCGGCAGAAACTATTCTCGACCATTTTGCTGTGCTTAAAGGAATTACGAATGGACGCGAGCGCAAAGAACAAGTGCAGTATCTCCTCAATCGCACCAATCTATGGGAGAATCGCCGCAAGCATGTGGGAGGTTTTTCCGGGGGAATGAAACAGCGGCTTGGGATTGCAATTGCGCTGCTCGGCAGCCCGAAGCTGATTATAGTTGACGAACCCACCGCAGGACTCGACCCTACCGAACGCCACCGCTTCCTGAATCTCCTCAGCGAACTCGGCGAAAATATCGTTGTCATTCTCTCGACGCATATCGTGGAAGATGTGCGTGAATTATGCTCCAGTATGGCCATTATCAACAAAGGTAAAGTCGCTCTCAGCGGTTCACCCGAAAGCGTCATCGAAAACATGCGCGGTAAGATCTGGAAACGCTTTGTCGCAAAGTCCGAAATGGATACAATTGCCTCCCAATACTCCGTAATTTCTACCCGTATGGTCTCCGGCAAGCCGCTCGTGCATGTTTATTCCGACACACCACTTGCTCATGGTTTTGTCAATATCGAGCCGGACTTGGAAGATGTGTATTTTCATCAGATTGCGCAGCTTCAGGTATCTGCTTCATCATCATCCGTAGGAGAATAAATTATGCTGATAAATATGCTCCTTTTTGAACTCAAGTATCAATTCCGCAAGCCGGCGACCCATGTCTTCGCGCTGCTGATGTTTATGCTTGCCTTCCTCTTTCTTAGTACCGATGCCGCCTCGTTTGGTGGCGCAGGACCGCTTATCAAAGCGAATTCCCCGTACGTGCTCTCGCAGATTTTCCTCACGATGTCGATTATCGGACTCATCAT
>JBPOHH010000696.1:0-2615 GCA_052035765.1 Bacteroidota bacterium | reverse complement strand
AAATACCAATGTTTTGTCGAGCGCACGACCGGCGTTTTACCCGAGACGACGCTTTTGGGATTGATGAGATCGGTTTGGTTGTAATTAGCGCTGCAATTATCGCATTGGTCACCGCGGGCGCGTTCGTTGCCGCAATTCGGGCAGGTGCCTTCGACGTAGCGGTCGGGGAGGAACATCTCAGCCGTTTCATCATAGAATTGATTTTCTTCTTTTTCGACGAGCAGACCTTTATCGAGCCAATCGAGGAAAAATTCCTGAGCCGTGTCGTAGTGTTCGGGCAGGGAAGTGCGCGAGAAAATATCGAAACTCATACCAAACTTCTCAAACGCAAGTTTATTTGCAAAATGATACTTATCGATGATTTTATCGGGCGTGGTGTGTTCCTTTTCAGCGCTGATCGTAATAGCAACACCATGCTCATCCGAACCGCACACAAAGAGCACATTGCGTCCGGAGAGGCGCAGAAAGCGGGCATACATATCGGCAGGCAGATACGCACCGGCAAGATGTCCGAGATGGAGAAAACTATTAACGTAGGGGAGCGCTGCTGTAATGAGAGTTTGGGTCATGGGATTGAATTGATTTACTATATGTTGTATTATCTATTGGCAACTGCAATGGTCTATTACTTAGGCTGGCAATAATGATTGTAAAACCGACATAAAATCACCGTGGAACTTTCTAAAACTTGCTGAATGATGACTTAATTTTTTCAAATCAGCAGTTCTCATGAGTTCCTGAATAATCGGCTTTTGTTTTGCGATTGATGTTTTGATATGTCCGTACACTTCCTTTTTGGCATCATTTCTCGTCCTAGTCTCTAATGGTATATTTTTCATCATCGTAGGATTCTCATTGTAGTGTTTTAAATACCACAGCCAGTGCTCAATACATTGAACAGGGAGAACTATTACGCTTCGGTGACGATGGGGCTCTGTTAAACCGCCATGAAACATTGTATAAAGCTCAGAAAAATTGACGTCATTAACTGAATCCACATCTCGAACAACAAAAAACACATCTACTTTATACCTAACAAACGCTACCGAGCAAGCTTTGGCAAAATTCCTATCAACTTCTCTCTTATTTTTAGCTTGTATATGTGTCTTAACTTCTTCAAAATTTGTACTATCAGCCGCTAAAAATGATAGAGCCATTCTTAAGAACTCACGATGTGCATCATCTTCGCAGAGAAGACCATACTTCATCTCTCTCATTCCGGCACTCCTCCAAGAAAACCCATCGCCCAATGTTCGCCGAGTGCATCGGTGAAGCGTATTGGTTCTTCTCCTGCGGCTTTGAATTGTTCGTTATGTGGTTCAATTACATCGCGTTGCAAATTTTTAACGATTGTCTGTTGGGCTACACGCTCTACGATATACACTGCTTCCGGTATATCGGCAAAAGTATCCACAACCGCCGTTGAATGCGTGGTAAGGATTACCTGTATATTTTTCTCAGCCGCAAGCTCGAATATCAAATCCATTGTTTCCCGTATCCTACGCGGGTGAATCCCTTTTTCGGGTTCTTCGAGAAGCAATAATTTCGGTGGTTCGGGCTGATGGATGATACAGAGTAATGATAGGAAATAGAGTGTCCCTTCAGAGAGAGAATCCGCCCAGAATATTCTGCCAAACTTGTCTGTTAATCCTATTTTTGCTAATGACTTATTGTTGTATTTATCACGTAGCTCTTTCGGTGGTTCATCGACTAAATCAAAACTTATGGACGTAAATTCCGGCACAAACCGCCGAAGATCATTGGTGATTCTATCAAAAATATACTGATACCGATTTCTCATCACCTGAAGAAATGCCACCAAATTTCCGGCATCTTCATTCACCGACTGCTCGTTCTGAATTGGATATAAATCGAGTAATTTGCTTGGCTCCGGACGGTAGATTTTGAGATTCTCAAGAGGAGCGAATATTTGTTTTTGAGCTGGGGTTCTATAAAAACCAGTTTTCGGATCCGGCATTCCACTTTTAAGGTTTCTCGTTCCAAAATATTTTTCATAAACTTGAGCAGTATAATTCCCTTCACTTACTACTTTTTCAAAAACAGTGTTTGGAAGAACTATCGTCTCGGGTTCATCGAAATAGTATGCGGCAAAATGTTCAAATTCTCTATCAAGAGATTCAACATCGGTAATAGGCTGCCTTCCCGGCTTTTCTTTAGACTTTCCATAAACTACTGCAAAATCAGGATATTGTGCGTTGTTTTTATGATGAGATAGTAATACTGCACCATATCCAATAGGAGTATCTTCATCATGTAAATTAGAAAGAAATTGCAGCGAAATTGGTGCACTCTCAATTTGATCTCTTTCTTGAACCACTCGAAAAAATAGTGACTGCAATTCTTCCTTCCCCGGCATATTCCCACCCAAAAACTCACTAAAAAACTTCAGCGCTTTGAGAATATTCGACTTCCCGCTATTATTCGGTCCGATGAGAAGATTCACCGGTTGAAGATTATCGAGCCAAACTTCCCGCAGACTGCGGAAGTTTGTTATTTTTAGTTCGGTTATCATAGTTTGCCTTTGTTACTTCCTCGCCTCGGGCACCACCTCAAGCGTCACTTCCTTATCCTCCTTCGGACCTCGCAGAACGACG
>JBPOHH010000081.1:0-6329 GCA_052035765.1 Bacteroidota bacterium | reverse complement strand
AACGCCGGATGCCCTCCGCGGCATTCCGCACCGCACGCGCATCGCTCTCGGTGACCATGATGCAATGGTCACCCTCCGCGAAACAGAAGAGTATTATCGCTCGCTTCCCAATAGTGAAATGCAGGTCTTCCCGCATACGCAGCATCCACTCGAAAAAGTGCCGATGGGTCTGCTCGCAGCGGCGATTCAGGAGTTTTTTGGTTAATTCAATTGGTCGCGTAGGGGCGAATTGCATTCGCCCTTGGCCCTAGCACGACCAGGGCGAATGCGATTCGCCCCTACGACTAAATCTTGCGTTCCGTAAAAATTGCCGGAGAACCAATTATTCATGTGATAAATTCTTACTCCTGTACCACCTATTCACCTGCAAGATACTTCAGTTTTTCCGTTTGCTGATTGAGCTCTTCGACTGCGTGGGCGATACCTTGCACGGCGAGGGCATTTTCGTTGCTTGCTCGGGAGATATAGCTGACGGAGTCGGTGAGTTTATTAGCCGAACTTGAGTGCAGTTCGGAGTCATGGGCGAGCGAGACAATGATTTCATTCACTTTCTCGATACTGTTCATGATATTCTGCAAAGCAGCTTCTGCTGTCACTGCTGATTCTACTTCATCGTGTGCATGGCTCATACCTTCTTTGGAGGCGAGCACGGCACGTTCGGTATCATGTTGAATTTCTTTGATAATCTGACTAATCACTTTCGTTGCTGCCTGTGTACGCTCGGCGAGCTTGCGTACTTCATCGGCTACGACTGCGAATCCTCTGCCTGCTTCACCGGCGCGGGCTGCTTCGATGGCGGCATTGAGGGCAAGGAGATTGGTCTGATCGGCGATTCCCTCAATCACGGAAATTATATCACCGATTTTGGCAGATGATGCACCCAGCTGTTCGATAAGCGACGTTGTATGCATGAATTCCTCGGCGATATTTTTCATACCGGCAATCGACCCGGCGACGATATTGCGACCATGGATGGTATTTTCGATCGTATGCTGCGTAAATTCCACAGCTTTTCCCGAACTCTCGGCGGATTTGCTGACATTATGGATCATTTCTTCGATAGCGGAGGTGGTTTCCTCGGTTTGTCCTGCCTGAATTGAAAAATTAGCCGTTAATTCTTCTACTGTTCCCATAATCGAATACGATACATCAGCCACGAGAGTCGATGCCTCCTGAATGCCATGCGACTGTGATTGTAATTTCTCGACCGACTCTGCAGAATCTTTAGTAATATCAAGTAATTGCTTGAGCGAAAGCATCAATCGGTGGAAATCTCCGTGCAAGCCCACATCCTGCGGCTGACGGAAATACTTGCCGTCTTTCGAATGCTTAATCGTCGTCTCGACCTCACGAAAACTCGTCTCAAGCTGGTCGAGCATGTCGTTGAGTTCCCACGAGATATCAAAATACCTGCTCTCCGGCGCAGTTGATACAATCCGGTCATTGAATTTTCCCGCCTGGATATTCTCCATAATAGTATGAATCTTATCGAGTTGGCGTTCTTCGTTCTTGAGTGCGTTCACCGATTCATTCAGCGCGGCGGAGATTTTGTCGAGTTCATTGGGTTTGCTGCCGTCGATGACAGCGGAAGCAGCGGTCATATCCCGCAATTCCAGTGCAAGTGTGTGTACGGCATCGAGGGAGTCCCATTCGGAGCGTACTACGCGCACGGCGAACCAAACGAGTGCGAGAGATGCGGCAAGAAGGATACCCGGCATGAGGATATTGCCTTGGAGGGCGATTTCGGCGATGAGATAGAGAGCAATCAAACCCGGAAACCAGTAGAGTACCGAGTGAAACTTAGATGCTAAGTATAAGTTCTTCATACGTCGTTCCTTTCTCACTCAAAAAATTAAGTAAAATAGCCGTTGATGCCTTAATTGCCTGCTTGCGTTCATTGCTCGGATACTTACTCTCTTCGTTGAGTAAGATCTTATATACCTCCGCAATCGCCTGTACTGCGCTTCGCCGCGGACATCGTCGCACCGAATAATAACCGATAACCTTTCCCGAGGCATCATACGAGGGTGTGACATTGGCAAACACCCAGTAATAGTCGCCGTTCTTGCTCATGTTTTTTACATACGCAAAGATTTCCTGCTTCTGTGCCAGCGTATCCCAGAGTAACTGAAACACTGCCCTCGGCATGTCCGGATGACGAATAATATTATGATTCGCCCCAATTAATTCTTCTTCCGAATACCCCGAAAATTCAATAAATGTTCGATTGCCATATTCGATAATTCCCTTGGTATCGGTCTTCGATACGATGAAATCATCCTCCCGCATCATGCGTTCACGCGTCGTCGGCACCACAGCTGTTGTCATATTCTCACTCTTGAATTAATTATAAGAATTGTATGGAATAATATACGTTTTGCCACTTACATCGAACTTCCATGGTATAATTTTGATATTCCCCCGTACCAAGCTGTAATTGCCAACACGTCAAAATTACAGTCAGAAGTTCACACAAAAAATGACTTATGTCATAAGTGAATTATAAATAATGCGTTACATCCGTCAATTGCTCAAGAACGGCACGCGCTGATGCCGCTGATATTCTCCCGCCCGAGTTCTCAACGGAGTAAATTCCGTTGCTGTAATTTTTTACCGTTCCTATCGGAACAACCCAATACAAACAATCATTACACAAGAAAGAGCCATCGGCTCGAACATATTGTAGGACCGGAATTCATACCGGTCTCTGTTGATTCAACCGGCCAATTTCTCCAACCGCACAGCCGCCGCCTCCAACGTTTCCCATTTTTTACAAAACGTAAACCGTACATACGGTGGCACTTCTGCCGGCGGCAGATAAAAGCTCGCCGGTGGAATCGACGCCACGCCGATTTTCTCAATCAGCCAGCGACTGAACGCATCCGGATTACGATTATACTTCTCACAATTAGCCATAATAAAATACGCACCATCCGGCATTTGCGGTTCGAGTCCGACATTCGTGAGCACCTTCATCAGAAAATCCCTTCGCGCCTGATAATCCGCCGCCAGCTCTGCATAATACTCATTGCCAAGGCGGAGACCGTCGGCCGAGGCATATTGAAATGGCGTTGCCGTCGCAAAAACGGTGAATGGATGAACCCGGCGAATTGCAGTCATCAGCGCCTCTGCGCCAATTGCCCAGCCCACTTTCCAGCCGGTGAACGAAAACGTCTTACCTGCGCTCGATATCGTGAGCGTGCGATCTTGCATACCCGGAATCGTCGCAATTCTTCTGTGCGTGGCGCCGGTAAAGATAATATGTTCATACACTTCGTCGGTAATTGCCAGTACATCAAACTCCTGACACAGCTCGGCAATCATCATCATTTCCTGCATCGTAAATACCGTGCCCGTCGGATTATGCGGCGTATTAATCAAAATCGCTTTGGTTTTTGGAGAGAACGCTGCCTGTAATTCCATAGGATAAAATCGAAAGTCCGGCGCGTTGAGCGTGACTGCGACCGGAATACCACCAGCCATGAGAATCGCCGGCACATACAAGTCATAAAATGGTTGAAAGACAATCACTTCGTCACCCGGTTCGATAAATGCCTGCATTGCGCTAAAAAGCGCGTCCGTCGCACCGGTCGTCACCGTGACTTCCGTATCGGGATTGACCTCCATACCATAAAACCTCTTGGCATGTTCGGCTATTGCGCGGCGGAGTTCGGGTTCGCCCTGACTCTGCGCATACTGATTCCGATGACCCGCAATCGCATTCTGCGCTGATTGCTTGAGCACGTCCGGACCGTCAAAATCGGGGAACCCCTGCCCCAGATTCACCGCGCCGTGCTGCCGGGCGAGCATACTCATTTCCGTAAAAATTGACGTGCCGAATGAACGCACACGCGCTGCCATAAAATTCCTGCTCATTTCGTATCCTTCCGTAAAATCATATAATTATCGTGGTCTTCCCATTGTCCGTTGATGAATAAATACTGCGGCGAGAAGCCAAATTTCGTGAACCCGCATTTCTCGAGAACGCGCTGCGAACGCACATTGCGCGGCATGATATTGGCCTCTAAGCGATGGAGCCCAAGTGCCGTAAACGCAAAATCCACCGCAATGCGCAATGCCGCCGTTGTGATGCCTTTGCCGGCATACTCTTCATCAATCGAATACCCGAAGCGTCCATTTTGAAATATGCCGCGTTCAATTGCAGTCAAATTAATAATTCCTATTAACATATCACCTATAAAAATTCCAAATTTATAGGCGATTTCCTGCGCGTTGAGCGCCCGGTATTCCAAAAACTTGGCGTTCTGAAATTCCTGCGTATAAAATTCCTCCGGCGCGATCGGCGACCACTCGCGGTGATACTCCCGATTGCGTGTATAATACGCGGCTAATTGCACCGCATCGGCGGGCTCCATGAGTCGAATTTGAAAGAGAGGTTGGGGCATAGATTAGATTGAAATTGTGGGGTACTCTTCTGCTTACTCCAAGCCACTGCCTGCGGACACCCGTGGCCGTCCAAGCGGAGTAAGATAGCATTATCTCTTTTAATATATGGATGATAATCTGTTGTTTCGCCGCAAACGTACTAGAATCATTACTTATTACCAAAAACGAATAAACGTTTCCAAGGTGAAAATCTCGACTTCCGAGCTATCTTTGATCATCCCGACTTCAAAGAAGACAGCGTGCGAGAAGGTAATCATCCTTTGTACATTATGGCTGTTTATTCGTAGTTTTGCCACGATTTTTGCGAACGTCACCCTATTTCCTACCTATCAAAATTTTGGTAGGGTAATGGAATGAGAAAGAAATAATTTTTTTTGAAGAGTATGGTACTTATTTTTGCACCTAATAATACTGACCAAGCTTCCCGTAAGATTAGCTCACGTGGGTTGGTTTTCGAATTGATTAAGCCCTTCATGATTCCTTTATCGGAAACATCGGAGGGTTTTTTCATAGATGAGGATTACCGATGAAATACACTAAAACACCACTAACAATTGATCAACAGATTCAAAAATTAAAAGATAGAGGATTGCTTTTCACCGACGAAGAGAAAGCAAGGTCTTATCTTTCAAATATTAGTTACTATAGGCTTAGAGCATATACGTATCCATTCCAAGATAATTCAGCCACAGACCAACCATTCATTGGTACTATCTCCTTTGAAGAGATTATTCAGTTCTACATTTTCGACAGGAAGCTCCGCCTGCTAGTTTTTGATGCTCTTGAAAAAATTGAAGTTGCTCTGCGTACTCAACTTATTTATCAATATGCAATTGTACACGGAAGTCATTGGCATTGCGAAGCAAAATTGTTCCGTAATCAATTTTATTTCAATGAGCATACTACATCCCTTAACCAAGAAATTGACCGTTCCCATGAAGTGTTTATTAAGCATTATCAGAAGAAATATGATGACCCTAAAGAATTACCAAGTTGGATGGCTTTTGAAGTATCAGGACTTGGGCTTCTTTCTAAGTTTTTTAGAAACTTAAAAGATACCCCTGAGAAAAGAAAAGTAACCAGCTATTTTGGGCTCCTCGATCTTAATGTCTTAGAAAATTGGATGCTTTGCTTTAGTAATGTGAGAAATATATGTGCTCATCACGGAAGATTGTGGAACAGGCGCCTTACCGGTATCCCGATACTACCTACTAACACTACGAACAATTTTATCTATAATACCACTATTGATAAGAATAAGCTCTATTGCATACTTTCCTGTATGGTCTATATACTTACTATAATTAGTCCCGACAACAATTTTATGCAGAAATTCCATCAACTTATTCATCTCTATCCAAATATCCCTTTACATTTGATGGGATTTCCTAAGTCTTGGAAAAGAGAAACTCTTTGGAAAGTCAAAAATCCTCCTTCTACCAAAATAATCTAACCATATTTCAAACCTTTTCCGGTTCTGTCAGGCGATCCGCCTACCGTCAATTACTTTTCGAATAAACACTTGCTTAGGAAACACCGAACAGATGTTTCATCGGTACGTGTTTACGGTCGGTTGTCACAATCGACCGAACAGGAAACAGACCGTCACGGAAAAATAGTTTGGTAAGGTTCTGACTATTCGGTAAGTTACAGTGCAATATACGTAATCGCCCTACATTTTGACAAATCCCCTCATCCAAACCCGGAGCAATCCATGAAATTTTTCCGCCTTCTCTGCCTCCTCCCTACCCTCGTCCTCCTGCTCGCAACCTGCAAAGAAGCAGGTGCGCCGACGGATGCAAACGGTAATCCTACCGGCAATGTCACGACTACACTCGCCGGAATCGCCACGGACGAAATCGGACAACCTGTTTCCGGTGCAGCAATTATCGCAAACGGTAAAAACGCCGTGACTGATAAAT